>JBGTFX010000355.1:0-8125 GCA_041747055.1 Balneolaceae bacterium | reverse complement strand
AGCAGCTTGATCTCCATACTCGGAAATGGGATATCGCGAATTAAACAGACGAAAATTTTCTATGGCTGTGCGGGTATGGGTTTGATCCAGCCTGAATCGCGGACTCATTTGGTAATAAGAGAGCCCGGTTTTAAAATCAACTCTCTCCCTGCGCTCTGAACGCGGAAAAAATGAAGCATATCGTTCGTATTCTGATGCAGCCAATAAATATCGGCGATTGTTAAAATAACTTTCTGCAAGCAAAAACTGAGCTTCCTGACCGATATCCGTTCCCCGTCCAATAGAAATGACAGTCTCGAACGAACGTGCGGCATCACTCCAGTTTTCGTCATCAAATTGCGATTTTGCTTTTTCGAAGGCAACTTCAAGAGAATCACCGGGACGAATTAAATCCTGACTTCGACAAGATGATAGTGTGAGAGCAGCAAGAAACAGAATTACAAATGTTCGCATTAGCTTAATATTCACGTGTCTTTAGAGTTTTTATAAGATTGTTAAGATCTCGTTTATAGTCTGATTCACCAAATTTTTCCAAAATCTTTTCAGCGCGGTTATAATACCCGTTAATCCGTTTTTCGGTTTCCTCAAGAACTCCGAGCTTTTTGTAAAGAGCAATTACCTTTTCAACAGTAGAATCATCTAAAGGTTTATCGTTCAGGCAAGTAAGTAACCACTTTTTGTCTTCTTTATTGCAGGTATCCAAAGAAAGAGTCATCAAAAACGTCTTTTTCCCTTCCACTATATCACCTGCCACTTTTTTTCCAAACTTATCAGGATCGGCAACTACATCCAGCCAATCATCCTGAATTTGAAACGCACAGCCTAAGGTTTCTCCAAGTTCCCGCAACAGCAGGAGTTTTTGTTGATCGGCCCCAGCCACCATTCCTCCCATCTCCATGGATGCGCTAATTAGTGCCCCGGTTTTACCGGAAACCATCTGCAAGTACTCTTCAGTTGATACTTCTTCTCGCGTTTCAAACTCCATGTCCAATGCCTGACCCTCACAAACATGGTTGATTGCCTTTAAGAAAACGCCGGAAATTTTTTTGTGATCGACTGTATCACTCAAATTTTGCAGACACAGCATCGATTGTGTAAACAATCCGTCACCCGCCAAAATAGCCGTGGATGGATTCCATTTTATATGAACGGCAGGTTCGCCTCTTCTGCTTTGGGCCTGGTCCATAATATCATCATGCATCAGCGTAAAATTATGGAGCAACTCCACCGCTAAAGCAGCCGGCAAGGCATTCTTATAATTTCCACCACATAACCCGCAGGAGAGAAGAGCTAAAACGGGACGAATTCGTTTACCGCCATTTTTTAAAATAAATCGCTGGGGATCGTACAGTGACGTTGGCTGATCCGGCAGCGGCAAATGAGCTAATTCGTTTTCTACGAGTTGTACGTAGTGATGCAAAAATTTCAAGGGGTCTGGCTTTGTGATGTTTAAAAGCTTTGAATATACGAAACGATCCAACCCATCTGCTATTTTTTTGACAGGTGGATTTTTGAACACTGATCCAGCGTTTTACAGCCGATTAAAGTGAGAATGATTTTTGTGTGATGTTGCCACAGATCAAACTTCTCCTGCAGGGATTGTTTTCCTCCGTTGCCCAATGCCTGGATCACCGGACGTGCCATCGCTGCAAAATCAGCTCCAAGCGCAATCGATTTCACAATATCAAAAGCATTCTGTATTCCACCTGATGCAATCATTTCGAACCTGAAATCATTCCGCAGTTCATTCACCTCTTCAATACAGGTTGATGTGGGGATTCCCCAGTCATCAAACTCCTGCAGAATAGAAGGCTCACTTTTTCGAAGATTCTCCACTTTTGCCCAGCTCGTTCCCCCGGCTCCGGAAACATCAATCACCTCCACCCCGGCCGCCAGCAGTCGTAGCGCCACTTCGCCCGAAATTCCTCCTCCGGTCTCTTTCACAATCACGGGCAGATCAGCATCAACAACCAGCTTTCGAATTCCGCTTTCTATTCCTGAAAACTTTCGATCTCCTTCCGGTTGAACCAGCTCCTGCAGCGGATTCAAATGTACAATAATCGCATCTGCTTTGATGGAGTCGATCAGCAACTCAAGGTTTGATTCATCCAGCCCACCAACCAACTGCGCGCCACCAATATTTGCCGCGATAAATGCATTCGGTGCTTTTTCACGCACAATTGAAAACGTCTTTTTTTCTTCGGGGTGATCAAAAAGCGCCCGCTGACTCCCCACTCCAAACGGCAGGTTATTCTCCTCACAGAACTCCGCAATCATGCCGTTAATATTCCCCGATCCCGAATACCCTCCTGTCATCGATGAAATAAACAGCGGATACGAAAAAGATCGGCCCAAGAATGTCGAGTCCAGTGAAACCTCGTCAATATCAACCTCCGGCAGCGCATTATGCACAAACTGATACCGCTCCAAACCCGTCCCCTGCCTGTACGCCACATCCTCATTCAGGCACAATTCAACATGATCTTTCTTCCGGTCCTTTATCGACATAAATGGTTTTTTGGTTTAAAATCTTTTTCTAATTCTAAATGTAATGTAAATCTTTATTCTAAGTTCGATTAGTCTTTTTCTGAACTTTTCAGATAATTATTAGAATGTTAAAACCATTTATAAGTAATGCATTGTAAATCAGGTTAAAAAAGTGTTCCAATACGCATCAGGTTTCTTGATTAGATCTGATTCCTATCCAAATTCTAAAGGCTGAAAGCCTGACATAACCCAGCCTATGGCAACGCCATAGGTAAATGGTGAGGGAACACACCGCAGGCTGAAAGCCTGAAATAGTGCAAATTAAAATCTTAGCCTTGATCTTTCAATCTCATACCCACCCGTCAGACGGCTGATGACTTCCAAGGTACAAACAACTCATTTTCCTAAGCCGTCAGACGGATTTCCCTGCACTACAACAAATAAGACCCCCCATTAATATGAAACGTCTGACCCGAAGCGTGCGGAATTTTTCCCTCCGCTAAAAATACCACCAGGTTGGCCACTTCATCCGGCCGGGTGATTTCATCAAACGCAGATCCTTTCAGAATGTGTTCTTTTCCCAACAGTTCAACGGCATCTTTGGCCATATCCGTTTCAATGAAACCGGGAGCCACAGAGTAGGCGAAAATTTTCTTTCGGCTAAAGTCCCGCGCGATACTTTTCGTAAACGCCACCATCCCCGCTTTTGAGGCTGCGTACGCCGCATACTCCTGCGTATCCCCACGGTACGCCGCACGAGATGCAATATTGATCACAATTCCCTCGGTTTCATTTTTTATATGCTGATTGATGAACCACTTGGTCAGCAGCGAAGACGAGCGCAGATTAATGTTCATCGTTTCATCCCAGACACGAAGCCACTCATCATCATCGGCCGTCATATCCGCATCCCTGAAAACTCCCGCGTTGTTGATCAATACATCAGGTAGATTTTTTTCAATTTCGGGTTTCAGAAGATTAGTCACTTCCTCCTGTTTACCCAAATCCACATAGGATCCCTTAAAGTTTTTGTCGGCTTTAATTTCATCAGGAAATAGAGATGAAACCGCCGTTCCGGTCACTGACCATCCTTTTGCGAGACACCCTTTAGCAATTTCCAAGCCAATACCACGGGAAGCCCCGGTAATTAAAATCTTTTTATTATTCATTTATCAGTATGCATTATATATTCGCACCTTATTATTTTTCATAATACCAATCAGGAATTGAATCATAAAATGAATTTGCGTGTTTTTAGTTTTTAGTTATTAGTTATAGGATAAATGTTCCCCTTTGAAGGGGGCGGTGAACGTAGTGAGTGGGGATGATCTGATGAGCGTTGATTTGGCTCATGAATTAATTTGAATTTATAATCACTACTGTTCATCCCCCAAAAAGCTACGCTTTTTCTCCCCCCTTCAAAGGGGGACTTTATAACCAAAACCCAAGTTTAACAATTTATAAACAACCCGGAAGTTTTAGATGAAAAATATAGCAGCCTCCATATTTGAACAGACGCTCGACTTTGTTAAACCGGAACAAGTGCTGAAAAATGCCCTTGATTGGGATGCCTCTGAAAAAAAGTTATCGATTGAAGACAGCCAATATATCATAACAAAAGAGAAGCCGCTTTATGTGATTGGTTTCGGGAAAGCATCGGCTGAGATGGCAAAATACATTGAAGATCTGCTGGGCAATACGGTTATGGATGGTATGGTCATAACCACGAAGGAGAATTTGCAGAAGTTAAACCGCATCCAGGTATTTGATGGATCACACCCGTTGCCGGATGAAAAATCCCTCTCCTCCTCTCTTGAGGTTTTATCCTTTTTAAAAAACATCCCCGAGGAAGCACATGTATTAACGCTTATTTCCGGCGGGGCTTCATCTTTATTCTGTGTACCAAGTGACAAACTTGAAATTGAAGATGTACGTTACTTATATGAACTTTTGGTTCATTCTGGAGCGTCCATCCAGGAGATAAATACCGTTCGGAAGGTTTTTTCAGCCGTGAAAGGCGGACAACTTTTAGATCACCTGAAACACGCCACGCTTATCGATTTGATCATTTCTGATGTTTCCGATGATGATCTTTCCATGGTTGGCAGCGGCCCCACCATTCCACAGTCTATTTCTGCGTCTGATGCATTCCAAATTGTTAAGCAGTATAAGCTGTATGAAAAAATGCCTCACACCCTGCGAACGTTCATCGCCTCCGAAATGCATGATGAAGTGGTATCACAGAAAAAACGTGAGACCGTCGATTTTGTGAATCACCGAACTTATTTGGTATCATCTGCATCCATGCTGACCCAACACGCCGCCACTCTTTTAAAGAATAAAGGCTACAAAACGGTGATTGATGAAAAGGCATGGTCAGGCTATATCGATGATTTTGAAAAGCATATTTTAGAAGCCGTTAAATCCAACTTGAAGAACGACTCCCCCACTGCCCTGCTCTTTTTTGGAGAGTGCACTATTAAAGTCACCGGCAAAGGGTTAGGTGGACGAAACCAAGAGCTAGCCCTGCGAATGGCCAACAACCTGAAAGAGTTCGATCGTGACATCACCTTCCTCAGTGCCGGCACAGACGGCATTGACGGCCCAACCGATGCCGCCGGAGCCGTTGTAAACCAAAACACCGTTCATGAAGCAGAAAAGAAAGGATTGAAAGTCGAAGAATACATCTCAAACAACAACAGCTACCACTTCTTCGATAAATTCGGTGACCACATCAAACCCGGCGGAACCGGCAACAACCTGATGGACTTGCAGATTGTTTTGATTTCCTAAAATCCTATCCCAATGGTCATGCCGGACCCCGATCCGGCATCTCCTCACGTTGTTATGGGCTGCACCATACCAACGTCATACCGGCCCCCCGAGCCGCTCATCATTTCCCCGCGAAGCTGGTGTTTTTCCAGTCCCGGGTTTTCGGAGCGGTTTTCTCCCTACTGGAAATAATTCATTAGAGATGCTGATAAATGATGTGTTAGAGGTCACAGAAAAGCTATTCGGAAATTGGAATAATTCTTACTTTTTGCTACCGTTAAAGCATGACGTTACCGTCAAATTCTTAACCACACATGTTATGGCTGAAACTACATTAAAACAAAAAGTGATGGATAGCATTGACAAGCTTCCTCAAAATGCTACCCTGGATGAAATCATGGAACAAATCTATTTTATCCACAAAATTGAAGTAGGACTAAAACAGTCAAAACAAGGTGACGTCGTAAAACATGAGGATTTATTGAGCAAAATTGATCAATGGTAACGCTTCAGTGGACTCCTCAAGCTGTTGAGGATTTGTATGCAATTTTTGAATATATCAGTCATGATTCCAGATCAGTAGCAAAACTTTTCGTCGAAAAAATATACTATCGAGGTGACCAATTAAGACATTTTCCCTTAAGTGGGAGAAAAGTTCCAGAAGTTGACGATCCAAATATCCGTGAGTTAATCTATAAAAACTACAGGATTGTCTATCATTCACCTAAAAAAGATCTTATCCGTATTTTAACTGTATTCCATTCGAGCAAAACTTCGATGATACACAGTTACCAGAATGATTGGCTCTCACCCGTACTTCTCGAAATCAACGTCATCCCGTGCTCCGACACGAGATCTCCCTCCTTTGCGTCATGCCGGACCGCGATCCGGCATCTCTAAGTCATGGTGGGCTGCACTTCTCCATTGCCCTTCTCCCCTACATACCTATGCGGTAAACATATCCTAACCCTTTGATAATTGGAGGTATGAATGTTTTGGATTATTATGCTTACACCTAGAAATGGTGCGGTTAAAAACGTTATCAAACCCGATAACCTATGGATCATTAAAATTCTAATCTTAAATATCTAGGACATATGATTGTCTGATATATACTCTTGGCGACCATGAAAAAACTTTCTATCAAAGATGTCATTGAATTCAGAAATAAATCTAATCAGAGCAAAAAGAGCTTTGTGAGAAATATGAAGTTAGATAAAAAGGCTAATCAAAATAGCGGTGGTGATTACTGGATAAGTTCTTTAAGCGCTATCAGCAATAGTTTTAAATCAAATGATTTACAATTAATAGCTAACAAAAAATTTGAATTGGAAGAAAAATATAAAAAAGCAGAATATTTTAGAACCAAAGATATGTACAAGAGAAATATGGATATTTTGCGTAGCTATGAAAATTATAACTTCGAAAAATGGAAACCTTCTCAAGAAATAACTTTTTTAAAAAAATACAAGGAGAATTCAATAATTTCTGTCCGTGGTTTAGAAGTAAAAGTCACACCCAATCATGTATTTTCATTTAAGCGAAACGGTGTAAACGAAATAGGAGCAATTTGGTTTATTGCAAAATTAAATGGGTTGAGGATAGATGAGCTGGGAATGTTTACTGATATTTTACATCGATATCTAAAAACTCACTTTAAAAACTATCAACTAAATCCTATGTATTGTATCGCTGTAGATATAAATAGTAATTATGATGTAAATTATTCAGAATTAGAGAAAGCAGAAGTGCCTTCAATTTTAACATCGATCATAGAAGAAATTAATATGATGCTATAGTAAGACTACAGCTAAAGCGTTGGGTAAAAAGTACAAAGTATCATGAAAAGTCTGTTTTTAGCTTTGACCGACTAATGTTAGGCTTTTAAATTCAAGATTATCTTGCTAGAAGTCCTCTCTTCTGAGTAGTTCTAATTAAAATCACATCATCACTGAAGAATTAACAGCGAAGTGATTGTTTGTATAAAAAAATTGTCCACCAATCAGAGAGATCCGAATGGTGACTATAGTAAATTTAATGGAATAACAACTTGGATAATTCAACCATAACATTCGTAACAGTTATACTTCCATTAATTGGTGGAGGTTTCGGATATTTTATCAAACACCAATTGGAAAAGAAGAAAAAATTTCAAAGTAAAATCACAGATGAGCGCAGAGAGCTATATCAGCAATTTGTAGATTTTGTCATCGACATCTTACGAAATACAAAATCTAATAGTAAACTAAATGAATCTGATATTTTAAATACCTTGTTCAATTTTTATAAAAAGTATGTTTTGTATGCCTCACCAGAGGTGATTAATACATATTCGGACTATTTCCAATATTTGTACAAATTAAATGAACTAAACAGTAAAATTGATACTAAAACCCACATACAAAAACTCACTCGTGTAATTAAGGCAATGCGTAAAGATTTAGGCTTAACAAACAAAAATCTTGGTAATGATGGTGAAATGATATTTAGGGCACTTTTCACTGATTTTGATGAAATTTTCGAATCTCAATAAAAGCTACCACTCACAACCAAAAAATTAGCGGAGCACACAGAGTGCCCCACTAAATTACTTACCTCAAAACCCAATCTTAACATACGTCACTTCCAAACCCCAGCTATTTTGAATAGTAAACTGCTCATTTTGTAGATCCGGGTAACGATATACAGAGGGATTAATGAATCCAATGCTAAGATTTCGGTTGGTTTGCAGTGCAATTAAACCATTTACGTTTTCACTGTGGATATTTCGGTCAAATGGTGCCACTTGTTTCGGAGCATATAGTGCCACTTTCCACGAGTGATATTAGCGGTTAAAGTTCATGGGGTCAAGCGTTGTTTTTTACGT
>JBGTFX010000354.1:0-3059 GCA_041747055.1 Balneolaceae bacterium | reverse complement strand
AACTTGGAAATGATTTGAGAAAACAATGTTATATTCGTCATAGAGAGAAAGTTTCTTTGGTGTTGTGCAACTCAAATATACATTTGAGATACACAAAGTTCTTTCTCTCTTTTTTTTATTCAACGTTTAGGACGCTATTGGGGTTAAAGCATGGATTTATTAGAATACCGGTTCAACGAGCAGAAGAATTACTTCAACTGCAGGAATCGGATGATGGCTGGCTCTCATATCATTCTATAACCAGCCGGCACAATGGAGAAGGAAAAATTGAGCTGATAGAACCGGAAGGTCTGTCTATAATATCGGACATTGACGATACCGTAAAAATTACTGAACTACCTGCTGGATCAAGAATTGTAACCAGAAATACATTTTTTAAAGAATATTCGGCGGCACCGGGAATGGCAACATTGTACAATCGTTGGGAAAATGCATCTTTCCACTATGTTTCGGGGGCACCATGGCAATTATACAACCCGCTTACCAACTTCTTGTTTGATGATGAACAGGGATTCCCAACAGGCTCCATGCATATGAAAAATGTGCGGAAAAACTTTTTCAACCTAAATTCATGGCGAGATCTTAGGGAGTTAATAACAAATGAAAATGTGACGTTCGATCAAAAAATTAATCAGATATCAAATCTTATGGAAACTTTTCCCGAAAGGAGATTTATTTTAATTGGTGACTCCGGCGAAAAAGATCCGGAAATCTATCGTGAAATCAGGGAGCGATATTCTGAACAGGTTGTAGAAATTTATATACGAGATGTGGTAAATGACCGTGAACAAAATCGGGAGCGTCTTAAAGGTATGACAATTATTCCTGCAAAAACCATACAGACGGGAATTACACAGTTTCAGTAGTCTTTGAAACAGAGGAATCCATAGGTTCAAATATCTCCGCAATTCGTGTATGAAGCTCTTCTGTGAGCTCTTTGCGGTCATTACTTTCCACCGGATATTCTCCAAACCTGATGGTGCAGTCTACCCTTTTATTGGATGCAAGTTTAAAAAGATGAACGTGGATCGGTTCTCGCGCTCCAAAAAAACAGACTGATTCTTCAGCCGGCCTGTCACCTTTATTTTGATCGGTTTCGTATCGAATGGAGCAGTAGTGAACGGGAATTTCATTTGCCGCAGGAAAATGAAGAAGTGATGCCCGAAATGGAAGAATGTGTGTTCCGGCAGAAGTTGTACCTTCAGGGAATACAATCATCCCCTGATGTTTGTTCAGGCTGTTGGAAAGAATTTCGTTTACACGGGTGATATCTCGTTTACGGGTCCTATCAATAAATACTACTCCAACGCTTTTCACCATAAATCCTAGTACAGGCCAGGATCGAACCTCTTTTTTTGCCACAAATGTGCATCGCAGATTTAGAAATAGAGGCACAATATCAAGGTAGCTGAGGTGGTTCGAAACCAGAAAGAAAGGAGCTTTTGGGGGCGTCCCTATTTTTTTGATTTGAAGATTCAAAACCTTGCTCATTCCCATCGACCAAGTTCTCATGAACAAATTTCGGCAGGGTTCGGTTTGAATTCGAAAAAGTTTTGCAAATCCATATCCCACCATATAAATACTATACGTGATGAAAGTGTACAGTAATAGTAGGAAAATTTTACCAATAGCTATTATTGATCTCATAAAAACCTCAAATACACTTCAAAAAAATGAAGTTAACTGAAAAATAGCTTTCTTGTACGATCTGATATCTTTTCAATATCAAGAAGAATGATTAAGTGAGCAAGATTAATTTCTTTATCGAAGGAGGGGTAACTACAAATATTGCAACCTACATCAAGGTAGTTTTGCAATAATGGAGGGATATCAATTTCATTGGTTCCATTTCTTCTTACCTGAATCTTGTATGCATCTATGGCATCAATCAGGTAATCGGGGTGAACAATGCCTTGTTTCTTTAAATAAGCAAATGTGTTAAGTGCCACATTTGGGTTATTTGTTTCCAATGCGGCATAACCAAACAGGTAACGTTTGTTATAACAGGTAAGATAATTTGCGAATCCTTTCCACAGCATAAACAGAACACGTCCACTTCGATGCTCTTTTCTAATACAAGCCCGACCTACTTCAACAGATTCATTTAAAATTTCAAAAGGAAGTTGATCCAAATGAAATCGTTTCCCGCTTACAAATCCATTTCCTTGTTTCGCCTGTTCATACGTTTGCAACCTGTATGTTCCAACAACGGCATCTGTATCATTTTCTACGACAATCAAATGATGAGATTGATCGTCATATTCATCTTTATCTTTTCCTGCCTCAAACTTGAAATTTCGTTCTAATTCTTCTTTAAAAACTTCATATCGAAGCCTCAGAGCTGCTTCCACATAATCTTCAGTATCCGCTATTTTTATGGTGTAGCGATTACTGTTAATATCGGAGAGCACACGATGTTTTATTAACAAATCAATACCTAAAGTTAGTTGGTTTCAAGTGCAGTGTAACAAATATTGTTCATTTATTGCAATATTTTTTTACAGAAAAAATTATGAATATTTCAAATTTTTTTTATTCCATTGCATACAAGTAACCTTATATTCACCAAATTTTAACATTATTTTCGATTTTTGAATTCATCTAAACCGGATTCCCCACTTTTCAGAGATGTAAATATGTACATAATTTTCGGCGTAACTCTAACTGCCGTCTTGGGTGTTTCGAGTATTGCGCCGGCCTTCCCCTCCATTGCCCGTTCCCTGAATGCCTCAACGGGACAAATTGGCCTGTTAATCACCTTTTTCACTCTGCCTGGTATACTATTTACGCCCATTTTTGGAATCATGGCGGATCGATTTAACCGGAAAGTTATTCTTGTTCCTTCTCTTTTTCTCTTTGGCATAGCAGGAACAGCCTGTGCTTTTGCCACCTCTTTTGAACAGCTGCTGATGTTCCGCGTATTTCAGGGAATCGGCAGTGCTGCTTTAGGAGTTCTTAATTTAACCCTTATCGGCGATTTTTACTCCGGTAATCGTCGTGCAACGGTTATGGGTTATAACGGCAGCGTACTAAGTGTTGGTACAGCAATGTATCCGGCA
>JBGTFX010000353.1:0-2039 GCA_041747055.1 Balneolaceae bacterium | reverse complement strand
TTGGAAATGATTTGAGAAAACAATGTTATATTCGTCATAGAGAGAAAGTTTCTTTGGTGTTGTGCAACTCAAATATACATTTGAGATACACAAAGTTCTTTCTCTCTTTTTTTTATTCAACGTTTAGGACGCTATTGGTTTCAAACATCAAATTCAACTCATCAAGTATATCTGTTGTTGACATTTGATTGGCATCCAATTGGGAATATGAATTTAAAAATCCATTTTTATAATGGCCTATAAACGATTCATCTTCAAACAATCGCAGGATTTTATGCTGCCCATTTACAAATTCCGGTGTCAATAACAATCCATACGCCGTAGCCAGAAAACCTGTTGTTATAATAGTTGGTGTTAAACCCACCCCCGTAAGAATATTCTCGATTTTATCTCTGTCATCTTTTTTGATTGCTGCAAAAAGACACTTTCCATTTTCATCATTTAAATCCATAATGGTATGACGAATAAGAAAGGTTTCCGACGATCCCATTTTCTCAACAATCTGTGAGTACTGCTTATCAATCCACTCGCCCAAAATATCTTCTTCATCAATAACCGGCATATTTACCAATTTCCTGACTCCGGGAATTGAATCAACATTCACGGTCACAAAAGGGTGAGTTACTACCTGCCTGTCGATAAGCTTTCTTAGTGCTGATTCCAAATCATTACCAACCGGCTCCGAATCAACTTTTTTTACCCATATATGATCCCTAATCCGTGAGAGCTCAACCCACCTGATTTTTTCATGAGTTATATGGAGCCCAGCAGCAGTATGTTGAATAAATGGAATCTTAGCCATAATCTGCCGGTTAGTAATTTTCTATTTCGCTTCTGAGACGTTCCCAGCGTAGTTCATCATTTTCATCTCCATAAAACACATGAGGTGTTATAAAGATTATCAGCTCAGATTTAATGAGGCTTGTTCTGCGATTGGAAAACAATTTTCCAAGTAAGGGGATACTTCCAAGGATTGGAATTTTGTTATAATTTTTTGATTCAGATTCCTGGATTAAACCGCCGAGAATAATAGTCTCACCATCTTTTAATCGAACAGTAGAATCTAATATACGGCTATTGATGGTAGGAGGTGTATCTGACCTTAATTCCCCGACAGGAGTGTTAAACTCAGGCCGTATTTCTGCTGTTACTTCCCCGGATGCACTTACAAACGGTGTTATTCTTAAACTTACAAAAGCTTCTATCGTTTCAAACCGCTCTGTCTCCTGTGTTATAACATCTTGCGGCGACCGTATAGGTGTGGTAGAATTTAGAATAAAGTATTGTGTAGTTCCAATTTCAATACTTGCTGTGTGTCCGTTCAATGTAGATATTTGCGGCCTCGAACGAATATTTACTATTCCTTCCTGGCTCAGTGCCTGGATACGAAAATAAAAATCATCGGGTAGCACACCTAGGTTCTGAATACCGAACAGGTTTCCGCCCGTTGCAAAAACTTTATTTAGATGCCGCCCGCCTCCTTGTACACTTAATCCTCCGGTTATTGGATCAGGGCCACCGCCAAACAGTGCTGAAGCCATTCCAAATAAACTGTCTGGGCGTGCCGATCTGGCCAGTGTTGCTCCAAGTTCAAATACATCTGAAGTCTGTACATCAACCACAAGTGCTTCAATCATTATTTGAGGTGTTGGAAAATCAATCTCATTAATAAAATTTTCTAGCTCCATAATATGATCATTGGTGCCAATTACAAGCAAACCATTTTGTTCTTTTACTGTTTGGACAGTTGCGCCCTGTATAATTTTTTCCGGTATCATTTCCAATACTGCGTCGGCCCGGAGATGATTAAGGCGAATAAGCTTTGTAGTAGCAATCCCGCTTATATTCTTATCACCAATTATATATACCTCTCCTTCTTTTCGAAAAGCATAATTTGTACCTCTAAACAAATAGGATAAGGTTTGCTCTAATGTAAGATTGTTTGTTCGGGCTGTCATAACACCTTCAGGCAAGCTATATGTGATAAGGCTCAATCCCATTTGGTAACTAATCTCTCTTATGATATCAGTAATAGGCAC
>JBGTFX010000352.1:0-6534 GCA_041747055.1 Balneolaceae bacterium | reverse complement strand
GGTGACCCTCACGTTCATAACGGAATGCAGCTGCTGGCTCCATCAACCCAATACATGAATCGAGCCATTGGTGACTATATGAAAGGGTTGCCGCCGGAAGATCCCGCCGTGCTGGCAATGACGTTTTCGAAGATTGATTCTGAAGTGGCAAAAGATGGAAAACATACTCTCTTTGCCTGGGCGCAGTGGCATCCGTACGAACTGGCTAATGGTTTACAGTGGGACGATATTCGGGAACGTGAAGCGGAGAAAATTTATGGTGTAGTAGAAAAATATGCCCCAAACATGAAAGGGAAACTGATAGATTGGTATATTCAGTCCCCGCTGGATATAGAGCGGAAACATGGGCTTTTACGGGGGAATGTAATGCATGTTGAAATGAATTTTGATCAGATGTTTATGTTTCGCCCTACTCCTGAGCTGAGTCAGTACGAAACGCCTATCAAAAATCTATACCTTTCGAGCGCTTCTTGCCATCCGGGAGGGGGCGTTTTTGGTGCGGCGGGGTATAATGCTGCAAACGTAGTTTTAAAAAAGCATAAACGACGAAAATTGTTCGGAGCACGATCTTGAAAAATCACTTTCCTAATTCATACGCAGAAATAAATCTGCCGACGCTCAATAAAAACATCAACGAAGTTAAAAAACGGTTCTCCCCAAAAAAGTTTTTGGCCGTGGTAAAATGCAACGGCTATGGTCATGGTGCCATAAAAATCGCTCGGCAAATAGAGGAGGATGTTGACTGGTTTGGAGTGACTTCGGTTGATGAGGGGATTGAACTGCGAATGGGAGGTATCAAAAAACCTGTGTTGATATTTGGCGTTCCTGATTACAAAAATGCGGCTGCGTATGTAACTCATAATTTAACCGCGACCATAAGTCATACAACTCACTTTTCCATCTTGATGGATGGCACCAGCTATCATCTGAATTTTGATACGGGAATGCGTCGGCTGGGTTTTGTGCCCGAACAGGCAGAAGAAGTACGAAAACTGGCCGTTGCCAATCAGAGATTGATCTGCTCCGGAATCTATTCGCATCATGCCATGGCAGATGATCCGGGTTCAAAAGATGCAGAAGTGCAGTTCAAAAAATTCGAAAAAATCCTTGAACATTTTAAGGAAATACCGCTGGTTCACATGTGCAATACGGGGGCAACAGTTCATTATGATTTTGGCCGGTTTGATATGGTTCGTTCCGGACTTACAGTTTGTGGCTATACGGCAGGAAAAAAGCAGCTTGATTGGCTGAAACCTGCGCTCACATGGAAGTCAAGGTTAGTACAGGTTCGGAAAATTAAAAAAGGAGAGAGGGTCAGTTATGGTGGGACGTGGAAAGCTGAACAAGATGGCTATTTAGGAACCATTCCTGTGGGGTATGGAGATGGAATTCCCCGTTCAATAAGCAACAAACTTCAGGTTTTGATTGATGGTAAACTCTATCCATCCGTTGGAAATGTAACCATGGATTTCATAATGGTGTTTCTGGGAGATGATAAACCATCACCTGAAACAGAGGTTACTTTGATGGGGGAAGATGCATGGAACGCAGCACAGTGGGCAGAGGCGGCCGATTCTAACGTCCATGAAATACTTACCGGCCTGACCTACCGCGTAGTTCGGACATACACCGATTATTAATTGGTAAGGAGCTCCAAATCCAGGATTTCCAAAGGTGTGATGATTCTCTGCTCGGAAAACGGATTTGTTTACTGAGGATTAATCTCTAAACCTGTAAGAATTACGTTCGTGAAATTGGGAGCAGAGCTCTATATCAAAAAATCCTTTGTAGAGTAATATCGTACCGAAGTGTAGATTCGCGAAATTGGGAGTTCAACATTCCATTGGGAAGATCTCCAAAACCTAGTTCGGGCTCAACTATGAGCACTCGATCTTCTCCCTGACGCATACCAATTATCCCATATTGTAAACCCGTTGTATATGCACGGGTCTGATTAAACCCATCGAACTGAGGGTTAATTACGGGGATAATACTTTGAATAGGCATATCAATAGGATTTGTACGATTATTTTGGAAACTGCTGTAAATAATCGTCCCGTCTTCAGTTCTTAAAGTTAGAAAAATACTGACAGCATCCCTGATTGTCACTTTATCCGGGCCTTGTCCTTCCACAACAATAAATTTGGTTAAACCCTCAGTAATTTGTTCGCCTTCTGTATTACTGATATCCATCGCCTCGGGCACATTATCAAATGTTGGCTCAGGTATGGTTGGAAAGTCATCTCCACATCCTATAAAAACAAATAATAATAGCAGAGCAAAAGCAGAATTTCTGATAGATAATTGCATGAAACGGTTTTAATCTAAAATGGTTAAAGAAACAGTATGTAAAGGTCGTTAATTTCCCTTTCGGGATAAAGTGCGAATTACTAAACTTTTATTTATTTCTACGACTCTCCACCTAACGCAGCATCAAGTTCTTTCTTGCGTCTGCGGTGGGCAATTCTACTTAGTAATATTGAAAATTGGTAGAGCACAACCAGCGGAATTGCGATCATAAGCTGAGAAATAGGGTCGGGTGGAGTTAAAATGGCAGCAATTGCCAATGAGCCAACAATAGCATGGCGACGATATTTACGCATTCCTTCAGGCGTGATGATTCCTACCTTAGACATAAAATAACTGACCACCGGTATTTGAAAAAGTATACCACATGAGAGTGTCCAAAGTGCAACAGAAGTGAAATATTCGTTGATATCAAATTCATTGCTTATTACCTCCGAAATGATAAACTGAGTGAAAAATTGTACTGCAAAAGGAACAAGAATAAAATATCCGAATGAAATCCCAAGCAGGAAGAAAAAGTTAATGAACATTGCGTTCAACACAGTTTTTAACTTTCTTCCGGCTCCAAGAGCGGGTTCAATAAATGACCAGAGCTGATAAAAAAGAACCGGAGAGCCTATAATGCCCCCAATGATAATCAGGGTTCCCCAATACGTAAAAAACTGGCCGGGCAGCCGCCTTGAAATCAATGATAGGTCTACTGCATTGATCGGCATGATGTTATACATGAAAAAATCTGCCCGTGCCGGTCCCAAAATAAATTGCTCAATAAAGAAGTCGGCAAAAATGAAAGCTACAATCATTCCTACACCCATTCCAATCAACCCTTTGATAATTCTCCAGCGCAGTTCTTCGAGATGATCGAGGAACGACATAGAAGCAGTAGGATCTTTTTTAGGAGGTTTTATCCTTGGAAGAATAGATCCCATAATGCTACGATCTGATTCGGGCGTTTCGGATGTACTCATTTAGAAAACTGCATAAAAAGGTTCAAAAAAGAAGTATTAATTTTATTCAAATTATGCAGCCACGAAATCATAGAGCGGAAATTGCAGACAAACGTCATTTACTTTTTTCTTAACACTCGTTAATGTGTTTGAATCATCAGGTTTTTTCAAAACCTGATCGATCAGTTCAACTACCTGTTTAAATTCATCTTCTTTAAAACCACGGGTTGTTAAGGCCGGTGTTCCAATTCTGATACCGGAAGTTACAAAGGGACTTTCCGTATCAAAAGGTACCATATTTTTATTTACGGTGATGCCGGCTTTATCAAGAGCTTCCTCAGCGATCTTTCCGTTTAAATCTTTACTTCTTAGATCTACAAGAATAAGGTGGTTGTCTGTACCGCCGCTGACCAGGTTGTATCCCCGCTGCATAAATTCATCAGCCATTACGGTTGCGTTCAACTTTACCTGTTTTTGATATTCTTTGAAATCCGGTCTTAATGCTTCGCCAAAAGCTACAGCTTTTGCTGCAATTACATGCATTAGAGGCCCGCCCTGACTTCCGGGAAATACTGCAGAATCGAGTACTTCACTCCAGTTTTTTACCCGGCCTGATTTTCTGGCGGTTACGCCTAATTTGTTTTCGCCATCATTTCCAACCAAAATCATTCCTCCTCGGGGTCCACGTAGTGTTTTGTGAGTTGTAGTCGTTACCACATCACAAATAGACATCGGATCGTTGAGTTCGCCTGTGGCAATGAGTCCGGCAGTATGAGCCATATCCATCCACAAAAAAGCACCTACTTCATCGGCAATATTGCGAAAAGCCTGGTAATCAAAATCGCGTGTGTATGCGCTGGCCCCAATAGAAATCATTCTAGGATTTACCGCTTTTGCTTTCTCCCGCACCTTGTTCATATCAATACGGCCGGTTTCTTTATCAACACCATAAAATTCTGCCTTATAGGTTAACCCGGAAAAATTAACCGGTGATCCGTGGGTAAGGTGTCCACCATGAGCCAGATCGAGACCCAGCAGTGTATCTCCCGGATTCATAAATGCCAAATAGACAGCGGCATTTGCAGAAGCACCTGAATGTGGCTGTACGTTTACCCAATCGGCACCAAACAATTTCTTTGCACGATCGCGCGCGAGATCTTCAACCTTATCTACAAATTCGCATCCACCGTAATATCGTTTGCCGGGATATCCCTCTGCATATTTATTTGTAAGCGCAGTGCCCATTGCTTCTATTGTCGCACAAGAGGCGAAGTTTTCTGATGCAATTAGTTCAAAATTCTTATTCTGTCGATCAGTTTCCTGTTCGATATAAGAAAAGAGTTCCGGGTCCTGAGTTTTTAGTGCGTCCATTAATAGTCTACTTATCAGTTAATGAGTGAATTTTGTTAACGCGACGTTCGTGACGCCCGCCTTCGAATTTAGTGGAGAGCCATTCAGTTATAATATTTTTAAGCTGTTGTTCACTTAATTCTCTACCCGGCAAACAAAGTACATTTGCGTTGTTGTGGAGGCGAGTCATTTTAGCTGATTCTGTTGAATAGACGAGTGCACCGCGAACATTTGGAAACTTATTTGCCGTCATGCACATTCCCTGGCCACTTCCACAGATTAATATCCCAAGTTCGTTGTCGCCACGGTTGATGTTTTCGGCTACCTGAACAGCATAGTCAGGATAGTCGACAGAATCAGGGGAGTGAGTACCAAAATCCAATGGTTCATGTCCAAGATTTTTGAGGATAGATTTTGCCTGCTCTTTTGCTTCAAATCCTGCATGGTCACTTGCAATCGGGATAATCATAATGAGTAATTAATTTAATGGCTGAAAAATAGTCCGCCGTAAAGTTTTGCTAAATATCTCTAAATATACGGTGATCAGAAATCATTATATATTGGAATATAATGATAGTTTGGTTTGCGATTTGATCGTTTTTCAGAAAATGTTGATTTCAAATTGCTACTATTCTATGGTGAAGTAACTTCTAAAAGTTTTCAGGACGCGCAAAGTATGTTGTGACAGTATCTGAAGCAACACTTCCAAAAATTCCAATGCCACCTACTACATTATACCGAAGATTTGGAATTTCACCGGGTGGCAGTGTAGAGCCTCCAAGTTGTACATCCTGCGAGCTGATAAGATCTCTAATATTGGAATCAACAGAGTTTGTCACCACCCTATTTTCTTCATAGAAAGCGACACCAATCCAGGGAAATATTAAGGTGGTGGTACCATCTTCATTAATTGAAAAATTACCTTCATTAACCAGGCCCGATGAATTATTGGCAAAATCTTCAACTTTTGAATTGCCATTTACCACTGCGTCAAAGTAAAAAGGTGTCAGATTTTCAATCTGAGGGTTCTCTACAATGGTATTAAACACATACACTTTTTGATTTTGCGTTTGTTGTGTGGCAGAAAGCACCATTTCGAGCTGTCGATTCCCAAGATACGTGAGTGTATCCGAAACCTCATTTATGATAGAGAACTGATCAGGAACAGTAGTTATAGCTGTAATGATCTCTTCTCTATTATTGAAATTTATATCAATACGATAGGTATTGCGCGGCTGAACTCTATGGAATACATTCGCAGGCTGATAAATTCCAGTGGCAATCTGATTATAAGGAAAAATTTGCAGGTCATTTCCATCCTCATCAAGTAGAATAATTTGAACATTAGCCCCACCCAATGCTGCTTCAGCGAAACTGTACTCCTCGGTAACCGGTACTGTACGACTGATTCGCACTATGGGAAGATTGCGTTCGGCTACAGCATAGGCTTCCACAACTACAAACTCTTCATAATCATCCTGACCATACGGATCGCAACCGATAATAAATCCAACTAATATGATTGAAACGATAAGATATTTCATAGCCTAGAATTTTAAGGTGTAGGATACAGATGGAAGAATCGGGAGCAGATTAATTTCATCTCTCTGAACCGGATTTTCATGAAAATCGTAATTGTAAAACCACACATTTCGGCGGGAATAAGCATTTATGATTTGAAATTGCCACTGAGCTTCGCCAATACCAAAGAAGGTGCCATCGCGTGAAAAGGAGAGATCAAGCCGATGGTAGGAGGGGAGTCGGGAAGCATTTAACCTTCCAACCGTAAATGTATCTCGGCTGTTTACTCCCCAGGGTACATTCGAAAATTGTGTACGTCCCAATGGTTCGGTGAATGCCTGACCTGTAGCAAAACTAAATACGGAATTGGCCCTCCAACGATTGCTGATACGATAATTTAAAATAAGAT
>JBGTFX010000351.1:0-2449 GCA_041747055.1 Balneolaceae bacterium | reverse complement strand
TTTGGAATTGCACTTTTGTTATCAAGCACTATACTTGCAGATCTGGATGGTTTTGATGAACTGAATTGTTTAGCATTTAGCAGCTCGACTTGTGTTGATGAGCGTGATAATTGTGGGGAGGATCAGACCATATATACATTTTCTTGTGGCAGTGATATTTGTGGTAATCAAGATGATCCAGAGTGTTATATTTGTATTGATGATGAATTGGAAGTAAATTGAGCACTAATTATTCAAAATTTCATAAGTGAAATTTACATCCATTAAATTTGTCCTGTTTCTATTCGTGATTGGTTTGAGTATGCCGTTGCAAGCTCAAGTCAATCACGTTTCATCTTTTGGAAATGCAATAGATCCTGAAGATTTTGAATTTGCAGATATAAGGGACATCGCTACTTACGGAAGTCAAGTTTTTGTTCTAGACAATGTCCTTAATCAGGTTCATCAATTGAAGGTTGACGGCAATGAAATAATCCGAAGTGGAGCGTTAGAAATAAGCCAAGGAAGGGGGCCTGGTGAGTTGGTTGATCTTACTGCACTGGCTGTGTCAGAATCTTATATCGTGATAGGCGATGGCAGACACCAAAAAATTGTGATATTTGATCATCAAGGTGAATTAGTTCATGAGTTTAATATAAACTTCAGATTAACAAGAATTCATCTTACCCCGGATGAAAAAAACATAGTGGTATCGGGATTTTGGCTGTCATTTCAGGGAGAAATTGTCCATGTCTATGATTTAGAGGGGAATCAAATAAAACGAATGGTTTCCAAACCGGACAACTGGATTGAAATTGCGCAAACTGGAAATTTCGAAAGGATTCTCTTATTCGATAATTCTTTTTATATCAGTTATCCATTTCCATATCAAATGGAAAAGTATTCTTATTCCGGTGAATTGATAAGACGGCATATAAATGAAGAGTTAACGGAAGAAATCATTGACGATAATAGGTTGATGAGGATAGATACAAGAATTGTCGACCTTCAGAATTTTCAGAACCATATTATCGTATTAGTACAGACAGAAGATTCATACATATTAAATGTTTATGACCGAGAATTAAATCAAGTAAACTCTATAAAGGGAGAGCAGTTTAATTTAGGCCACATAAGTTATTTAAGAGTTGTCAAAGATCAGTATTTGGTTGTGAGGCAGCTTGAATGGACCCCGCATTTATTACTTTTCAAATTAGAAATATAGTCATGGCAGTTTTTATAAAATTATTTAACTGGTTGGGGCTTTCTCTTCTACGATATAGTTTACGAATAGAAACTCCAGAGCTGCAGCCTCAAATCCCATCCAGTTTTTGATGATGTTGTTAAACTGCTTTTCGGATGCTTTGGCCGGATTACCGCCGTAACTTAAAATAATCCACTTTCGTAATCCTTTCTCTTCTCCCTTGGTTTGATTGCTCGGAAAAACGGCATCTGTTCTGTTTCGGAATAGCATAAGGTCTTGTGCAGAAGTAGGACCAATTCCGCGTACTTTCGAAATGGTATCATAAAATTCCTGAGGAGATGCCATTCTGTCCAGGTAATCCATATTTACTTCTCCGCCCAAAATATCCTGAGCAAGCCCCACTAAATATTCACCTTTTCGTACAGTTGGACCCATTTTTCTGATTTGGGTCGGCTCGGCTTTGGCAAGTTGGTATGGGCGCGGCCATGCCGGTAGAATGTTCCCGTTGTGATTCAGATGAGTACCATACGCCTCCCGCATTTTGAACGCCATCTTTTTTGCCGTCGGTTTATGCGAAAGCTGCATCTGTACAATTCTGTATATAATATCTTCAAAAAGTGTGCCGCGAGACATCCGTTTCAACCCATAAAATTCCGTAATGAGCGGACCCAACACCGGATCATTTTCGGCCTGATCGTACAGCGGACGAAGGTCGAGAGATGTGCCTAAAATTCTGGCTAATGTCTTGTTCGCCTGCTCAATTTCATCCTTGTCCAAATCCTCTGCCGTTTCGATATGAAACTCCGGGTTTTCGGTGTCGCCGTTAAAAAAGATGGTGACCACAATATCTCTCTCATCCAGGGGAAGCGGACGTGTAAAACCTTCCTCGAAAATAGTTTCCGGGTTATGTTCATGATCAAAATAGGGATCGATATCGAGGCAGATGAACCAGTCGTGGGGTGGAATGGATTTTAGAGTCCAGGAAGACATTGCGGGGATTTTCTTTGAGAGTTAATTGAGTGAAAGTTAAACAATCATTGAGAAGGAAACCGTTCGGTTTGTGGGTGTGTGTCAATGCGTCATTCTGTCCCGAAAGTTTTCGGGATCAGAATCTCCCGACTTGATAATGTGTCGTCCTGAAATAGGTTGACTGTTTTTAACAGAAAAAGTCAACGTAAAACAGGATAACAAAATGTCGTCAAAAAATGGTATTTACAGTGAAGAATTTAAATGGAAAGTTGTCCAGGAAGTCCTTTCCGGAACCTT
>JBGTFX010000350.1:0-8219 GCA_041747055.1 Balneolaceae bacterium | reverse complement strand
TTGGAGCTGTACAGACCTACTACTATCCCCATCTGTAATGGTTACAGTATCTTCAAAAACCACCCCTGAAGATTGTATATGAATAATCTCTATCCCCTGAGAATCAAGAAAATCATTTAGCCGGTCAATCAAGTTCTTATGAATTGAATTTAGTTCACCATCACTTGGTGATACTAATGCCGAACTATTTCCATAAAGTTCTACAACATGAAAAAGTGTCAGGCCTGCATTGAATGTATCAGCGAGAGCTACTGCCATTGGGAATGCCGTAAAAGACAAGGCTGACCCATCTGTAGGCATCACTAAATTTTTGATGCTATTTTCATCCAGTTCTCCTTCAATGGAAAATACAGGTACCTTTGACTTACGGATTACTTTTTCGGTAGTACCTCCTCGCATCAGGCTGGTTTCGTGAATTCCTTTTGCGCCCATTACAATCAAATCGTATTCATGCGAAGATGCGTACTTACTTATTGTTTCTGATGGTTTTCTTTCGATAATAACCTTATAGGCCCCCCTATTTTCATCCTTCAAAAACTGGTTCATCGCATCTTTTAATTTACCCTCTGATTCCTCAAAGATTTTTGGATAAACATCCTCAGCCATATCAAGAGGAACCCCTATTTTTTTTAAACTCTCATTTAAATATTTAACGGTAGGAATAACGTGCAAAAAGTCAACTTTCCCCCCAAATACATCCGCTATTTTTTGAGCAGAAGTATAAGCTGCTTCTGCATTTTTTGAAAAATCTGTAGGTACTAAAATTTTATTGAAACGAATCATGTTACCCCCCTCATCAGTTAGTATTTGATTATACTTAAGTCTAACAAAAAATTATGAATTAATTGTGTAAACCTCTGATTTTCAATGCTTTTTACGTTTATTTTTTACGGAGAAGGGAAATAAACCAAATCATAAAAAGACCTCCTATAATTCCGAATATCCCTCCGCTGATATTTACCTCCTTATCGGATGAATCCGGAATAAAAGGCTGCGACTGTAACACTTTTCTTGATACAGTTTCCACCTCCACCATTCTCTCGCCATTTGTTTCTCCTGTGATCTCTCCTACCCTTTTATACCTGGGGCGTTGCGGTGTATCCTCCCTCGTTATTAAACCCTGAACCAATGAATGGGAATAGGGAAGTACTTCAACAAATCTTACACTTTCCACATATTCGCGATCTTGATAGGGCCATATCACATATAAAGATCCTACTAAGAACCCGACCAACACCATTATTGTTACGGTATGATAGTGTTTCAGAAACCATGATAGAAATCGTGCGAATAGGGCAAGCCCTACTAAAGCTCCAATTACAAAAGGAGTTAAATTGATAACCGCATCCAAAGGATTTGATGAGAAAACATTGCCCAATTCAGTCAAGATGTAATCATATTTTCGCAATATCAGCAAGATATAGGATCCTGAAATACCGGGGAGTATCATTGCGCAAATAGCAAGTGATCCACTTAGCAGAACAAACCAGAACGATTCAGGAGTATCAGCCGGCACAAGTGTTACAATCCAAAACCCAAATAAGGCTCCCGCTAAAATTGGCAGGATACTCTTCCATCCACGATTTTCAGGACTTACCTCAAAAATTAGCAAAAATATTGAACCGACAATGAGTCCAAAAAACAGGCCATATACAATTTCGGAGTGCGTATACATGTAAACCTGAAGAGGAACAATATTGGTAAAAAAGAATACGGCTGAAAACAGTCCCATTATTAGTAGGAGGAAAAATTTCCAGTGAAATTCAGCAAAAACATCTTTAAAATTTAGTCGGAAAGTATTTTTAATTACCGATCCATTAACACTTTTAATGGCATTTATTAACCGTTCGTAAATTCCCGTGATTAGAGCCATCGTTCCCCCGCTGACTCCCGGCACAATATCAGCCGAACCCATTAAAAATCCTTTAATTATTAAATAAGGAGATTCTTTCCAGGTGGTCTTATCGCTATTTTCCGAATGATTTTTTTGGTCTTCCAAGTGAATTTATTTCTTCAAAAGTTGACAAAGGTTAAGCATCTATTGTGCTTCAAACAAGGCTAAATTTCTTCATTCAAGTACATCTTTGCTGTACGAATTCATGGCTAGCAAAAATGCAATGGTGGATCCGCTGCTGCAAATTATCATCATAAAAAAAACAGCACTTGATGCGGCATATTGTCCTGTAATAAGAGTATCTATCATCCAGCCCGTAACAGGAGGGCCCAATCCGAATCCGGCAATGCTAATTACAAATAGATAAATACCTCCTGCCAGGGCTCTTTGTTTTTTTGTGACAAAAAACTGAATTAAAGCTGCAGCAACACCATTGTAAGAGGATGAAAACAGCACGCCAATTCCAATTAGGATAAAGGCTGCCTCTGCACTGTTTGCAAAGAATCCCAAACCGTAGAAGGGTAAACCAGCCAAGGCTGCAACGATTCCCAACAAGAATCGGCGTGATGGATTTTTCCTCGCTAAATAATCAGCTATTCGCCCTGATAGTATGACTGTTATTCCAACACCGAATATAAACCATCCATAAAATGGTGTTAAATCCGGACGGCCGAATACATCATTAAAAATAGTACCAACAAATGCCAGAATTGTATAGCCGGAGCAGGCAAGAAAAGAGAATCCAATCAAATGATATTGAACTGTTCGTTTTCGCAAAATTTCCCAAATGTCTGTAGCTATTGTTGCCTCATCAGATTTACCCGTGCTTGTTCGTTTGGGTTCTTTTATAAACCATATCGCAAATGGAACCAGCAAAAAACCCGGTACACTTACTGCTATTAGAGAAGTTTGCCAATCGTATTCATTAGCGATAGTTCCACCAATTAAAAATGAGGCACCAATTCCCAGAAAAATCCCGCTTGCATAAAATGAAAAAATAGTAGCTCTTTTTTCGGGGGGAAACAGATCGGCAAGATACGAGTAAACTGCCGGACTCAGCATTGCCTGGCTCAACCCTACTAACATTCTTGCCGTTACCAGAAATGCAAAAGAGGTAGCGAATCCGCTCAGAAAAGTCATCAACGTCCACACAAACAGCCCGATGCAGATAATCCATTTTCTTGATGTTTTATCTGCAAGCCTGCCCATTGGGATTCCGGCAAACGCATAGATAAATGAAAACGCAGTGCCATAAAGTAATCCAACCTGAAAATTACTTAGTAGAAATGCTTGACGAATTTCCACACCAAGAACGGCAACTATTTGGCGGACAAAAAAACTATTAACATAAATGAGAGTTAACAGGATGAGTGACCCGTACACTGCATATTTTTTCATGGATTAAAAATAATCATTGCAGGCATTCGATAAAGAAATTTCTTGAGTTCATTTTCAATCAATTTTTATAGCGATTACCTTAAGTAGGCAAAGTTGAATTTATTTCTAAAATAACATAATGGCTAAATCAAACCTTCCAAGAAAAACCAAACAGCAAATAAAGCGGGCCGAAAATATTCTTGCGGATTTGTACGAGCATTACCCCAATCCCCACTGCGAGCTAATACATCGCAATCCATTCGAACTTTTAATCGCAACAATCCTAAGCGCACAGTGTACCGATGTTCGTGTAAATAAAGTAACTCCGGATCTGTTCCAAGTATATCCTACAGCGGAATTGATGGCAGAAGCACCATTAGAGCATTTGGAAGAGTTGGTTCGAACAACAGGGTTTTATAAAAATAAAGCACTTTCATTGAAGGAATCTTCTCAATCTATTGTTAAGAATTTTAATGGGAAAGTCCCTGATACAATGGCCGAACTTTTGACACTTAGAGGCGCAGCAAGAAAAACTTCAAACGTTGTATTAGGTAACGCTTTTAATAAGAATATTGGCGTTGTTGTGGATACACACGTGAAACGATTAGCAAATCGTTTTGGATTAACACGAGAAAAGAATAATACTGATAAAATAGAACTCCATCTTATGGCACTGTTTCCGCAGGAAAGCTGGACAGATCTCTCACATTTAATGATTCACCACGGAAGAAACGCCTGTAAAGCAAGAATATCATCCCCACCCGAACACTCTATTTGCATAAAGTATGGAAAAAAGTGTGAGTGTTGGAAAATGAGAGGCCAAGATAAAAATTCCTGACTATGATTTTTGATTCCTTTACCAAACCCATTCCACCTGTGCGCAGGGATATAGAGATTATGTCGTTTAATGAGAACGGCAAAAGCATCATCTATTTCCATGATTCTTTGCAATACGTAGAAAGTGGTTTTGCACTGGATGCAAAAGTGGAACCAATTTTATCGTTAATAACCGGTAGCCATAGTATCAATCGAATTGTAAAGATGCTGAATGGAGCTATTGATGCAGAGCAACTTCTTCAATTTGTACAATTTCTGGATCAAAACCTGATATTAGATTCTAACTTCACTCGCAAAAAAATTGAACAAGAAGAAGAGGCTTTTGAAGCTTCAAATATTCGAAACCCAATATTAATTAAACAAAGCTATCCTGAAAATAAAGACGATCTTTCTGATTTTTTAGATAATTATTTATCTGCAAATGGCTTGCAAAATCAATCGCCTCAAAAAGCATTGTATGCTCCCCATATAGATTTACGTGTTGGAAAGGAAAGCTATGCCAAAGCCTTCGCTACTTTAAAAGACATCAAACCGAAGAGAGTGGTCATTTTAGCAACTGCACATTATGCCGGATATTATGGGAATCTCTACTCAAAACTTCCATTTATAGGATCATCCAAAAATTATAAACTCCCGGGCAGAGAATTTAGAACAGACAAAGAGTATGTTGAAAGTCTGCTTCAAAATAATGTAAATAATGGTTTTACAGTACAAGATCGAGCTCATCGAATTGAGCACAGTATAGAAACTCATTTACTTTTAGCGAGCAGATATTGGAAGCATGAATTTTCAATTGTACCCATTTTAATTTCAGGTTTTGATGAGCTTTTTTATGCTCCGAACGGTTTTTTGGGTAAACAGCTGGAGGCATTTGCTTCCACACTGCGGCTACTTGATGATGAAGGTACATTCTATCTGATTAGTGGAGATCTTTCGCATGTTGGGAAGAAATTTGGAGATGCCTTGCCGGCTGAACAATTGAGGCCTGATGTAGAGAAATCCGACAAAGCTTTTATTAAAGCTTCAACAGAAAATGATGCGTATCAGCTTTTATCACACATAACAAGTGATTATGATTCCTATAGGGTTTGTGGATTTCCTCCTATGCTAACTTTTCTTAAAGCATTTCCACAATATAAAGGCGAAGAACTTACGTATGATTGGTGGGACGAAAAGGAGAGAGAAAGCGCTGTGAGTTTTTCATCTATTCTCTACTAATCCTACAGCTTGCCAAATAAGCTCTTTATTTTTAGACTCCATACCCGCCAAATAGCTTCACGAACAATTGCTTTCGACATTTTTGAGACACCCTCTTCTCTTTCCCTGAAAATAATAGACACTTCCTTAAGTTTGAATCCGGATTTCCATGCCCTAAAATGGATTTCAATTTGAAAGGCGTACCCATTCGATCTGATTTTATCAATATTAACTTTAGACAAAACATCTCGATGAATACATTTAAAACCTGCAGTTGTGTCCTTCATTGGCAGGCCGGTTATCCAACGAGCATAAAGATTTGCACCGTAAGATAAAATTAAACGGCTCAGAGGCCAGTTTACGATACTAATACCATTAGAATACCGTGAGCCGATAGCTATATCGGCTTCACCTGCTTTAACCGGGTTTACAAGTTTTGGAATATCTTCCGGATTATGAGAAAAATCGGCATCCATTTCGCAAATGTATTGATACCCATTTTCCAGTGCGTAATGAAAACCTTTAATGTATGCACTACCCAAACCCAGTTTCTCTTTTCTCTCAATTAGGAAAATACGGTCCGGATATTCATGCTGTTTTTCCTTTACAAGATCGGCAGTGCCATCTGGAGAACCATCATCCAATATCAGGATATCCAATATCAAGTCAAGATTCATCAAGCGGTCAATAATTCTTGGTATATTAGCCGCTTCATTATATGTGGGAATGGTAACAAGAGTATCAGATCTCATATTACCTTCCCAACTTTATTAATGTGTTGACCAATTTTTTAGTCAATTTCAATTTGGTGTTGATCATTATCAATTAAATCACCTGAAAATATTTTTTGGAATAATATGCAGAATAATTTACTTCCGCTTCTATTCTCGATAATTTTATTATAAGGATTGATGAGTGAAATAGACAAGAGATTCATCACTCCCTATTTTATAATCTTCAGGTTTCCCTGATTTAATTGAATATCCATGATAGTTGAGACATTTTAAGTAATTAACTAATTCTTCTGATGAACTACCTGCATTCTGAAGATGCTTTTCAACGATCTCTATAAATATACTTTCTACATTTAAACATCCCAACATGTCTGATAAACCTTTTAGAACATTCATTTCATAACCTTCTACATCAATCTTCAAGAAATCTATCGACTGTATGCTATTTTCTTCACAAAATTGATCTAATGTAATGGAAGGGGCATCTTCGTACTGATTTGTTTTTACAATAACTGAGGATGCTGCTGTATTATCCATTCCCGAAAAATAGATTCGTTGTATGCCATTATGATCAGACACTATCTTCTTTACCGGATAAACATTATTTAACTCATTAATCTCTACATTTTTTAAAAGCATTCTATATTGATAATTCATTGGTTCAAATGCATACACCTTACCATCTGTTTTATTAGCAAATTGTACAGTGTAATATCCGATATTTGCCCCAACATCAAATATTACTTTGCTTTGTTCACAATAACTCAGCATAAATTTTTCATACGCTTCTTCTACAATATAGCTTCCATGTAAATAAATATTCCAGGGAATCCAGTCTCGAAGACGACAAATAATTTTTGAACTGCCTGAATTTAATTCCAACGTTTGTTCCGCATCTAACCGGTTGATAATTGGTTTTATCAATTTCTTACTATAGAAATGTTTACCCGGTACGTTTGGTATTTTTCTTAATACCTTTCCCGTTACATCAATAAATTTATCGGTAATCTTAGACATGATTAAATTCTCTCTCTTGATAAAATAGCCTCTCATTCGACGAACTTGTCGATGCTATCTTTTATATTGTACCATCAATTTAATTTATTTTCTAATTCTTGTAAATATAACATTGCTGGATTAGTTCGATCAATTTTAAACCGGAATTACTTGTTTACACTTAATAAGACTCTCTCTACTACCAAAGCTAGACTTGGATCACTTATAACTGATCATGGGGAAATTCAAACCCCAATATTTATGCCTGTTGGTACTGTTGGCTCCGTTAAAGCTGTTAATCAAGATGATTTGCTCGAAAAAGTAAAAGCTCAAATCATCTTGGGGAATACCTATCATCTGTATCTCCGGCCGGGAACTGATATCATGAAAGATGCCGGTGGACTTCATAAGTTTATGGGATGGGATGGACCTATACTTACTGATTCCGGAGGGTATCAAATATTTTCATTATCCGATAACAGAAAACTGAGTAATAAAGGTGCCCGATTCAAAAGTCATTTAGATGGATCAATGCATAATTTTACGCCTGAAAATGTAGTAGAAATACAGAGAGTTCTCGGATCAGATATCATCATGATTCTTGATGAATGCCCACCATATCCGGCTGAGTATGATTATGTAAAAGATTCGATGGACTTAACTCATCAGTGGGCAAAAAGAGGACGGGAAAGTTTTCTTAATTCACAACCATATTATGGCCATCAACAATTTCAGTTTGGTATAGTACAGGGTGGTACATATAAAGATTTAAGGGAAGAATCTTCTAAACATATGGTTGATTTAGATTTTGAAGGGTTGGCAATTGGTGGTTTAAGCGTGGGAGAGCCTTCAGAAATCATGTATGACATAACCGACTTCAACACTGATTTTCTACCTGGGGATAAGCCAAGGTATCTAATGGGCGTCGGTACGCCGGCTGACTTGCTTCAAAGCATTGCCAGGGGTGTTGATATGTTTGATTGTGTCATGCCGACAAGAAATGCCCGTAACGGCAGTATCTTTACAAGAAATGGAAAAATAAATTTACGAAACGCCAAGTGGAAACATCACCACCAACCTCTTGACCCTGATTTTCCAAGTGACCTTTGTCAGAGATATAATATGAGTTACCTTCATCATCTTTTCAAAGCCAATGAGTTATTAGGTCTTGAATTAGCCTCAAA
>JBGTFX010000349.1:0-6207 GCA_041747055.1 Balneolaceae bacterium | reverse complement strand
CCTGAGTTCGATTGTAAATCAGGGTGGAGCGTGAGCGGAATCGCAGGATTTCATTACATGGTTCGTTTCACTACGCTATCGCTTCGTGGGATAAAAAGAGGAGCGCTCGGAGCGCTCCGCGTTCAAAAGATGATCCTCGTTAAGGGCTATGACTTTGTTGTTCAATTACCCCGGAGGGGTGGAAGGTGAATAGCGCCGTATGGAGTGCAAACGCCGAGGAACGAGGTTTGCACGGAATGCGGGGTTTAATGAGCCAATAAATAATACCCCCGAGTCGTTGAATTTGTTGGGATTTATGAGCAAATACGAGGGGATAATCCCATCAATTCATTCATTGTAAGAATCCGTTGATTCAATGTGCGGTACAGATCCATCGGTATCTGTTTTTAAACCTTTGTGAGTTTCAGGCCGATGGGAATTTACGTGCGCCTGTATACCCGGAGTTTCATGTGCATTCAACTCCGGGCTAATCACATTCGACCCATTACAGGGTCGGGGTGATACCCTTTTTGGACTGCTTACCCGCTTGTGCTCTTTGACGAAGCAGGAGTCCCCGACTCCCTTTGGAAGAGGTTTATAATCGACATTATTAATCGAACTGTGGCTGAAAGCCTTACATAGCACAAGCCGGGGCAGCGCCCCGGTTATATGACTGGACAAAAAGATAGCCAGGCTGTAAGCCTGAAATAGGATGAATAAAGATAAAGACAGTTAGGCTTTGAAAAGGGGTACAAGTGTATACTTGCGCCATCCAAAGGAGTGGAGCCTGTCCAACCGCCGGTGGAGGAGAGAACGTTGATCATCGTAACCCTTGGAGGGATTTTTCACTCCGCCTCAATACTCAACTGAGCCATTTTTTCGCCCATTTGTGTGGCCGGTACAGAGATGGGAGTTCCCCCTGCGTTTTCTATCAGTTCATCTTCCCGTTCATTTTGGGTCAGGACGCGAATGGAGCCTTTGTACCCTTTTTTTCGAAGCTGCTCCACAATAAATACTTTAGTATAAATATCTCCGGACATAGAAATAAGCATGTTTTTCAGCTTTTGCATGTCCAGTTCTTCCCAAAAATAGGCATCCTGTGCATCTGCATACAATACCCGGCATCCTTCGTCAATCATGTCCTTCACCCGGTCAGGATTGATGTCTATTCCCACCGCGGCTTCTCCTCTTTCTTTAAAATGTTTTAATGCTGCCTGACCGGTTTGACCAAGGCCGATCACCAGGTAATTTGCCGCACCGAGCGATACCGGCTGGTGGTCGGGGTGTTTCACGTTGCGTTCAAAGCTGCGCAGAAAAGCATTGGTCCGTTGCCAGATAATATCTTCATACCTCATCAACATTGAGTTAATCATGTAAGAGATGGCCGTAAGCATTCCCAGAACCAAAATGACCTCGGACGGAAAAATGCCGGCGGATACGGCTACAGCACCTGCAATTAACGTAAATTCACTGTAAGCAGTTAAGGTCATCGTTGAAAGAAAACTAGTTCGTGCCCGAAGCTTAAAGGCAATAAAGAGTCCATAAAAAAGAACTGCTTTAAAGGGAAGTAATAATAGCAGAACACCCATAAAGTAGAAGCCGTCAGCCGTGGGTAAACCGCCAAGGCCAATCTCCATAAAAAAGCCAACGAGGAAAGCCTCTTTAATGCCCCAGATCTTTTTCTCAAGCTGCTCGGCTTTATCATCATTTACAAAGAGCATCCCCATAACCAGCGCGCCTAGTTCTCCGCTCAGATTTACCGACTCGAATAATGCGCTCCCACCAACGGCGAGAGACAGAGCCATCAACAGCAACAACTCTTCGCGTTCAACGATGTAAAGAAGCCTGGACAACAGGGGGCGAAGTAGGGGCAGTCCCAGCAGTAAAACTGCCCATGGAGAAGGAATACCTCCACCTGCATAGGCAATAATACCAATGGCCACCAGATCCTGAACGATCAGTATTCCAATGGATAGACGGCCGTAGTACGAACTTAATTCGTTACGGTGCTCAAGCCCTTTTGCCGCAAGTACCGTACTTGAAAATCCGAGCGTAATGGATACGATGATGGACGCTTCCAGGGACAGGCCAAAATAGAGACAGATGGGCATAAAAATGGCGGCAGAAATCAATAAATGAATAATCCCGACACCCAGCACTTCTTTTTGCAGGATGTTTTTCAGGCTGATGTGCAATCCCACCGTAAACAGCAGAAAAATAACCCCGAGATGGGCAATTTCGTGGAGCATAGTTCCCGGCTCGTACGGGGTAAACGATAACGCAAGACCGGCAAGCAGGTAACCTACCAATGGTGGAATATGAAAACGGTTTAACAGCAGGCCCAGCAGAAAAGCAAGGCCGATCCATACAATATCCATAAAAGACAGTAAGTGGTTATTTTTTTAGTGGCTCTAAATCAGGATTTTAAAGTATGAAAGTTTTAGTTGATTCTGTAGATGTTATGGAAACAACTTTTGTAAGGGTAGGAGGGGGGATGCCAATTAATTCTTTAAATCACATTTCATTATTCTACTTTTCTTAGGGCATATCAGATACACTAAAGGTGGCAAAACCTGGATATTCTGACTGTAAATTAGCAATATCTTTAAGGAAAGAGATGTATGCTTCCTTTCTCATATCATTATTATTTGCTGAGACTATACCAATTTTCCAGTCTGAAATTACTTTTCCGGAAGCACGGACATATTCAGCGGCATCTTTCTTGGTTCCGGTCCAAATTTGATATATACCAACCAAAGAAGTTAAAATAGTGGCACTTAACCCTGCTCCGGTTTTTATATTATTATTCGATGTAGTACCTATAACTCCTGCACTTACAACACCAATGAAAGTTACAATACCACCACTGAGTGCCAGACGTGAATTAGCTGATCGTATGTTCGGTCGTTCGTCTATGGTTGTTTGTTCAATTCTAAAGGCAAGCGTATTTCCTAGTTCTTCCCAATTTTTTTCACCTGCAGTAACTATACTCATTTCATCTGCTAATATACCTGCTTCAGTTTGCATTATATCTAAACTACTACAACCGGTTAGCTTTATAATAAGTAGTAATGTAATAACTGAATTTCTTAAGCCTGACACTGGATTCATTGCTTTGTAAACCAAAATTATCCCCATTTTTTCTTTAATGTTTAAAAGAAACATCACATGTATTATTAGTCACGCAAATAATACTTCAAACTTTCATTTCTGCAAAGTCAAAGTTATTGTTTCTAATATATTTGCTGGTAAAGTAATTCTTTAAACAGCTAGATCCGGCCGAAGTAATGGTTGATTAAATCGGTATCCTGCCACCACAAAGTTGGGAATGAAATTTCTGAACAGGGACTGAAAGAAAAAAATCTTATATAAATGACTCATTTATGTATTGATCAGGAATGTAACTTTATATTAGGGAGACGTAAAAAGTAGAACAACTGAAATGTACCTGCCAACGCAAACCATACATCACCTACCATGATCACTCGCACATCAAGAACTAAATGGATTGTTAGAAGCTGCGTAATTTCCAATTATCACAGCTTGGTTAAAGGGATACTCCTGACCGTATCGATGATTATTATAGCCAGCATGCCTGCCTTTGGAACAGTAGTATTCCAGTCTTCAGCTAGCGAGACAGTGGCTGTTCAGGAAAACGATACAACCGTACTTATGGAGTATTTAAACTTGTCTGAATGTATAGACGGGGTTGTAGAAGCGCAGAGGCTCGGGAATAAGCTTTCGGGTGTAACAGTTTCGGTTGTACATAATGACAGCATCATTTTCGCACGCGGATACGGAATGGCGGATATTGAACAAAAGCGTCCGGTTCTTTACGATGAAACACTCTTTCGGATTGGGTCGGTTGGTAAAACGTATATCTGGACCGCTGTGATGCTGCTGGCAGAAGAGGGACTGCTTGATCTCGATACCGACGTGAACCAATACCTGAGTGAGATAGAGATAAATGAAGCCTTTGATGAACCTGTAACTCTTCGGCACTTGATGTCGCACCGTGCGGGATTTGAAGATAGTTTTAGACTTTTTGCCGTAGCTGATGATGACCCTCGAAGCCTATCCGAACTGTTGAGCGAGCATCAGCCTAAACGTGTTTATGCTCCCGGAGAACGCACTTCCTACTCTAACTGGGGTGCTGCACTGACAGCTCAGGTCGTTGAAGATGTATCCGGTACTTCCTACAAAATGTTGCTTCAGGAACGGATACTCGACCCGCTGCGCCTTAACCAAACCATTCTCGATATGCCGGGTGAAATGCCTTCACATATCCGAGAAAACCTGGCTAATGGATATAAACCGGATAGGGGAGCACTAAATCACCAGGGAGCGATGCAAATTGGTGCTTATTGGCCTGCAGGAGGAACCTCGGCGACAGCTTATGATATGGCACGATGGATGAAGTTTCATTTAAATGGGGGTGAATTAGATGGAGTCCGGCTGCTTTCAGAAGAGAGTCACCGGGAAATGTGGACCCGCGCTTTTAATGACCGACCCCACGGGGCTGATGTGGCTCACGGATTTCAAGATTATCAGTATCGCGGGCTAAGAGTATTGGGACATGCCGGAGGAACAGCAGCGTTTTTAACCAATATGATTATGGTACCGGAGCTGAATATCGGCATTTTTATATCACAGAACAGCGCTCAAAGCATGATGCCGATCATGCAGTTTCCCGGCCTGGTGATTGATCATATTCAAGGGAGATCGAATCAGCCGTTTTTAATTGAAGAATCTGATTCAAATGAACTTGATGAACTGGGCGGTACATACCTTAATAATCGGCGGGTATTTTCCTCTTTTGCAGCTGTGATGGGACTCGCTTCTGCCGGCACAGTGACTCCCACTTCCGGTCAGTCTTTAACGTTGAGTGCATTAGGAGAAGAAACTTACTTTGTACAGGTACCAGGACAACCTGATGTCTTTGAAGATGCAAGCGGACATCGATTATCGGTCATTAGGGACGACAGGGGCAGGGTAGTAGCACTGGCCGACGGTATGGGAGTCCATACATTTGAGCGGGTTGGTTTTCTAAATAGCCCGAATACATTTTTCATAGCTTTCGGCCTCGCTGTTCTGTTGTCATTTACAACACTGTTGGGAGGGTGGAGGCGATTTGGCCGGGGAAATAACCCGGGATTTTCTTCACGAACGGCCGGGTTTTTATCATTTCTGGCATCTCTGTCGGTATTCACTTTGGTAGCGGCCGTTATTGCATTTGCCACCTCGTTTGCGGGCTTTGACATTAGCCAAATGGCAGACAATTACCCAACAGCATCTATGTATTTTACCCATTACGCGGGCTGGCTGGTTGCTATATTCTCACTATTTATGCTGATAGGTTTATGGCCTGCCTGGTCAAACTCCGGTTGGCCGATACTGCGAAAGATTCACTTTACGGCCTATGCATTTGTACTGATCTTTTTTGCATCACAGCTCTGGCAATGGCGAATTATAGGTGCAGCTGTGGTTTAAGGGGGCTTATAAAACAAAAATTTCAAGTGATTAGGCCGGTTTGGTGCTCCCGAAAAGATAACGGTTCGGCGATTGTGCAACGAGTCGATAAATGGTTCTTCCTTCATAGCCAATTTGCTACCCAAATAAATCTGAATGGGTACCGGTACGAATCAAGATCAGCAATCGTGTACGCTTGATTTGCTTGTGTGTGCCCGGCATGGGTGCCTTTGGCTTCAGCGGCTCAACCGCCTGATAAGAGGCCGGCTTAACTACTTCAAACTGGCCAATATCCACGGCAAATTACAAGCTCTGGACAGTTGGTTGAGAAAACGGGTGCGGTACTGCATTTGGTCCCGAAAGCATACTGGAGAAGAAACCGGAACGCACACGGAAAAACCTGATGCGTATTGGTGTGAAACCAGGAGATGCCTTTGCATGGAGCCGGACACGGATGGGAGGCTGGCGAGTAGCGCAAAGCCCCATTCTGAAAACGACCATCACCTTCGCCAGGATGAAGAAAAGGGGCTATATCGCTATGTTGGAACTCTATCATCAGATCAGGCCAAAGTAGCAAACCGTCCCGATCCTTCGGGATGGTGTGAAAGGCGCACTGTGAATGTGTCGTCCTGAAATAGGTTGACTGTTTTTAACAGAAAAAGTCAACGTAAAACAGGATAACAAAATGTCGTCAAAAAATGGTATTTACAGTGAAGAATTTAAATGGAAAGTTGTCCAGGAAGTCCTTTCCGGAACCTT
>JBGTFX010000348.1:0-4676 GCA_041747055.1 Balneolaceae bacterium | reverse complement strand
AATCATTCCCGGAAGTAAAATTTGCCCGATTACCAGTACAGCACCCGCTGCGATAGCGGTGAAAGAGATCGGCTTATTGAGATTTATCCATCGGCTGACAATGAGCATAACGGCAAGTACGAACGTTATGGTTGCCATGATCCATATTGTAGGGAAAACAATTGCCATATCGGTATAACCTGCTCCAAATACAATTCCGTCAGACTTTAGCAGGAGTTCATAACGATCGAGGTAGAAACCCCATGAAAGCATCAGTAACCAAAGTGCGCCGTTTAATTTAAGATGATTAAACACGGATGGTTTTGCCTGGAACCCTTGTCCGGGCTGCATTCCCAACAATCCTGTAAAAAGATAAATAGCGCCTAATATTGCTGTGGCCAGAAAAGTTATTACCACAAGGGCGGTTTGTATGAGCTGCCAAAAGGGAAGCTGAAATAGGTAAAAACCAATGTCATTTCCAAAAATCGGATCTACTTCTCCGTAGGATACATTCCAGATAAAGCGAAGAGATTCATCCCATCGAATATAAAACCCGAACGAGAACATAAGAGTGAGTACCATGGCGGCAAGGGTAAAAACAAGCTTCAGTGTTTTCTGTTGCTTGGGATCACTGAGGTTAAAATTCACTCCCTGCAAAGGTGTCCCCGAAAAGCTGATGTACTTCAGCTGGTCGGCCAAATACCGGAAGTTGGGAACCAGGTAAGCAGCACAGACAATAAATGCACTCACAATAAGTACAATCTGTGTTCCTCTAAGTGTCCAGAAAACCTGGCTATATCCAAGTTCACTCATCCATAGCCATTCCATGATGTAGCTCGAAGAGATGGAAATGATGATAAAGGGAATAAATATGAATAGTGCTAAACGTATCAGTCTTGGAGACATATGTTTTTTAACTGGGTTTTTAAATTGATAGCCTGTTAAAATACGAAGTATTACTGTTAAGCTCGACCTTTTCGAATTTAAAAGTGAATAGGCTTATTTTCTACTAAATTCTCTTTTTTGCTTAATGCATTGGGAATTTCGAACGTAAAGATAGTTTCTTTATTTACTTCCGATTCAAACCATATACTACCATTATGGCTTTCTATAAACTCTTTACATAAGCTGAGGCCTAAACCGCTCCCTTGTTCATTTTCTGTCCCATTAGAAGTGAAATGAATCGAGTTAAAAATTTTTGATTTATGTTCATCCGGAATTCCAACCCCCTCATCAATAACGCTAATTTGAACGTGGTTACCCTGCTCTTTTGCAACAATAGTTATTGTAGAATTTGATTTACTGAATTTTAGAGAATTGGCAAACAGATTTCTAATAACCAGCTTAATCATATTGTAATCAGCATAAAGTTCCATTTCCTGGGGAATATCCATTACTACTAAAATATTTTTTTCCCGGCAGCGGGTTTTAAAATTTTCAGTTACTGCACGCACACAAATTTGAAGCTTAAAGGTCTGTTTGGAAACTTGATGCCCTTCCATTTGAGACTTTGTCCAGCCTAAAAGATTATCCATCAGGGTAGAATTCTCGGTAATGCTGTTTTCCATATCGGCCGTTAATTCATCAAGCTCTTTTTTTGACAAATCATGCTCCCGCAGCAAATAGAGCAGGCTTTGCATGGAATTAACCGGCCCACGTAAATCATGTGCTACGATTCCAAACAGTTTTGTTTTTACAAGGTTTGAATTTTCAAGCTCGTTTTTCTGCCTATTGATGGTCTGGTTTAGTTCTTCCAGCTCCATATTTTTTATTTTCAGAAGCCTATTAGCCCTGGCGTTCTTTTTACTATTTATAATCAGGAAACCTCCAATTACCAACAGAAATAAAACACCTCCTATTGCAGATACAATAACCCATCGTTGAGAGTTGAGTTGTGCTTCCTGCTGTAACTGCCGGGCCTGAAGAAGTTCGTTTTGCTGTCGACTAGTCCTCATCCCAAATTGTATTTCATATTCGGCAATAAGTCTGTTTTTTTCATCGGACTGAAGGCTATCGCTAAGTGAACTATATCTTTCAAGCCAGTTCAGAGCTTCCGGGGTGTTTTGTGCCTGTTTATTGGTTTTATACAGGTCTTCATAAATGTTCAGTTTTCCCTGATTATTTTGCATTCTCTCAGCAATATCAAGACTAATTAAAAACCATTCCGATGAAAGGTCAAACTGTTGCAACTCTTGTTCCAATCTTCCCATACCACTCGAGGTATAATAAATACCCATTGGAAATCCAATTTCTTTACTACTGTTATAACCAGACATTAAGTACTCCCTTGCTTTTTCGTAATTGCCGCGAGCTAGTTCTACTTCACCTAAATTATATTTACTTTGAATGATAGAGCCAGGATTTCCTTGACGTTCAAAATTCTCCAATGCAAGTTGATGGTAAAAAATGGCAGTTTCATAATCTTCTTTATCTTTATAAAGATTGCCAAGATTAATATAAACCCGTAAAAGATTGGCTTGTTGACCAATTTTCTCACTCAACTCTTTTGATCTTAATAGGTAAACTTGTGCCTGTTCTGTATTCCCCAGTGATTGGAACTGATTTCCCACATTATTGAGAGCTATAGCAACGTTTGATTCATTATTAAGCTTCTCAGAAATTTCAAGAGCTTCGTTATACAATTGGAGTGCTTTTCCTTGTTCTCCCATCTGGTTAAAAGTGACAGCCATATTATTTTTTACTGTGGTAATCTGCTCCAGGTTACCGACAGAATCTGCAATGGCTTCCATCTCTTTATACATTTGATTAGCCACCATAAAATTCCCCATTCGACTGTTTGTAATCGCTCGCTTATTCAGAATATTAAATTGAGTATTCTGATTATAACCAAGCGATTCAGCCTCTTCTAAAACTTTAAGTGCCATTTCAAATTCTCCCAGTCTTGTATGATGATCCGCTTTATTTATTAATAATTTCTGTTTCCCGTTTGTAAAATTAAGCTCATCTGCCAAATCAATACCTTTATTAGCCCACTCAAGGCCTTCACGATTTTCATTTAAATCAATAAGAGTTTCAACTAATCGATTTACCGAATTAACGGTATTGGTGTCTTTTTGTGCAAAGTTAATATTCGCTTGTAAGCTGTCGGCTATTTGTTGATTGGATTGAGCAAACGAAATTTCATCAACAAGTACCAAAGTGAATATGGGTAAGAAAAGGAAAGAAAGAACAGTAACCTTTTTCATAATAGTGAGCAGATTTAATACGAATAAAAATTAACTAAAAACTACAACTAAAATGGAATCATTCTAACTTTCTATTGTAAAAAATAGTCACTCAGATATAAAGAAAAAGCTGGGGTTTTGATCTTGTGAAAGCCGCTCTTGATTTATTTTCTCTTCAAATAGTTTCTCAACATCTTTAAGGGTGTCGGAATCAGATGGTGATAAATCCCATCGAATCGCTTTAAAGCGTGGAAATCGTAACGTATAACCGGCTTTGGTTCGTTGATTTACCTGGATATCATCAAACTCAATTTCTACAATTAAACCGGGGAGCAGACCTAATGTGGGCCCATATTTTTCTACCGTCAGCTCTTTGATCTTTTTGTTCATCCGAGTGAGTTCTTCATCTGTATATCCACCATATGCTTTTCCAATCGGGATGAACTCTTCTTCGTACCGTTCATCATCTTTTACGGAAACGCCCAGGGTAAAGTCGGAATAGGTGCCACCGCGTTTTCCGCTTCCGGCATGGGCGTACATCATCACCGTGTCGAGTGTTCCGCCCGGTTTTTTTACCTTCAACCATGATTTCCGGCGCTGACCATACTCGTACACGCTGTTTTTCTTCTTAAGCATCAATCCCTCATTTCCGTGTGCAAGTGCCAGGTTGAATAGTTCATCCAAATGCTCAAAGTTATTTACGTCAAACTGAGAGGTTACCGGAATTTGGTATTCATCAGACAGCTTTTTTAATGCTTTTCGTCGCTTTATGAGTGGCCAGTCAAAAATGGGAATCCCATCAGCAAAAAGCAGATCGTATGCGATAAATAGAACGGGGTATTGCCGGAGGATCTTTTTTGATGGTTTTTTGAGCCCCATCCGTTTTTGTAAAAGCTGAAAGGGTAATATGGTTTGATCTTTATACACGCAAATCTCACCATCCAATACAATTGGGGGAATAGATTTCATTTTAAAAAACGCCACAACATCCGGAAACGATCGGGTGATGTCATTTAAATCTCTAGAAAACAGCTTAATCTCATTTCCCGTGATGTGAGCCTGACACCGCATCCCATCAAATTTTTCCTCTGCCAAATATTCGGCAAGATTGTCAACCGCTCTGCTTTCAATGGGTGATGCAAGCATAAATGAAAGCGGATGGAAAAGTTTAAATGTGGCCTCATTAAGCCGATTGTTTTTCGCCATGACGGCGGCAAATCCAATGGAACCGGTAATCATGTGTGCATAGCGAACGGTTTCCACTTCCTGATTAAAAGCTTTGGCAATGGCCGAGATCACAGACTTCGTTTCGAATCCAATCCGTAATGATCCCTGACCCATCATGCGAATAAAATACTTGATTTCGACCGGCTCCATTTTCCTCCAGGCGTTCAGTAAAATTTCCTGCTTATCCACTCGGCTGGATGCATTAAATAGTTTCTCAAAAATTTCCTGAACTTCGGTTAGTGAAAGATGTTCAGGTATTCGTTTTTCACGAGCGGCGGGAGTGGC
>JBGTFX010000347.1:0-2548 GCA_041747055.1 Balneolaceae bacterium | reverse complement strand
ATTGATTAAAAAACCACCAAGAAAAGGGTCTTCAATCATTTTCTGTTTGATGCTTTCCAGGTCCATAGCCTGTAAATCATCAACTTTAAAATAAGATTCAAAGGTCAGTTGATCGTTGATATTTAGTATTTGTTCGGCATTCCAAATACTTCTTACTGACTGGATATAATCAATTTGTTCAAACTGTTCTGTTAGCTCTTTTATGTCCTGAATAACATCAGGTGTAAACAATTGATCAGTCCTGAAACCTATAAGAATCGTATTGTCATCTCGTCCAAACTCCTCTTCAAGAAGTTCATAGTCTTTTATTACAATATCATCTTCGGGGTAAAATCCCTCTAGGTTAAAATCTGCCTGTATATTTGAGGCCGGAAATATGGCTAGAAAAATAAGTATAACCATAACTGCCATAACAGAGCCGGGGGCAGCTAAAAGTATTTCACCAAATCGTTTCAAAAGAATTTATTTCGTTGTTGCAGATCTGGTAAATGAACCGAAAGGCTTGATTGTACATTCCTAAAATTTAGAAGTAAAGTGAGATTCTGCCGAATAAAAAACTATTTTCTCTATACTGGCTAAACGTGAAGTGACCGAAAAAAGGTGAAATTGATTCTCCTGCAAATAGGTTTGTTCCTAAAGCAACTAAAAATCCATTCTGTACTTCATAGATACCTTGTATCTGGGTCCAATAATCCTTTCCAAAAAAGTTGTAACGTCCACCTACTCTTGTTTGCAGTCTGTCTCTTAAGAAGGTTCGTTGTGCAAATGCTGTTGCATATGGGAAAATCTGTTGAGGGAGAATTCGATCTTCATAATTAAGAATAACTTCAGTATAGGCTTGCAGACTTAATGTAGTTTCATATAAACTTGTCTGAATACCAACCATTTGTTTATACCAAGGTTTAGTAAGTAAATATCCGTCAGATCTAAAATCAAATTCTTGAGCGACGATAATGGCTTCCGCAGGATTATCAATAGCGTCTTCTAATCTATCTACAGAAACAGGTAAAAATGTAAATAACCGCTCATATGCCAACAACGCTTCTGAACTAATAATCCATGAGCTTGAAACCTGCCATGTAGTTGCATATCCAACCATAGGCGTTGTTTTATATGTCTCGGTAAGGTCTATAAGATTGTCTTGAATAGGTTGAGTAATGGTAATAGCATATGCAGGCATTGGATGAGCCCAGTAGTAAGCCATTACGTCTATTTCTATCGTTGAATTAATCTTCCAGGAAAATTTAGCAGCTAACTGTACATCTTCAACCGTGGGATTTTTTTGAGAGGCTGAAAAATTGATCGGCAATTCTTCAGGTAATTCCTGAATAGGAAACCATCTTGAGTCTGAGGAGGGGAGAAAATCATTTTGAATCGAAGGTGCAGCTACTAATTGAAGAGAGTTACTTCCAAAATAACGTTGCACATTAATGGCTGTAACTCCAATTCGTAAATCCGATTGCTCCTGAGTTAAGAATTCTCTTAAGTCAACAGGAGTGAGTATATCATTAACAAAACTACCGTCTGATTTCCCCCAGATAATATTCTGTTTTCCAATTCTTAAATCATATTTAGTAGTGAACCAATCGAAGTAGGCTTTTCGGATCTGTATTTCAACATCGTTAGAATGGGAATAACGATTAATAAAATCGGTTTCAATAAATATGCTCCCGAACGATAAACTTTGATCCAAGTTAATTCGCAACCTGTTTCGTGCTGCTATTAATTCGTAATCAGGGGTGGTTTGAATAGCATTGTAATTCTGCAACAAACCCGAAATTTCGATTTGTGCAAAACTGACTGATGGATAAGTAATTAGAGTAACAAAAACTAAAAAATATGAAAGGTATTTCTTTTTCAATCTGACTAATATAAAATTTTTTAAATGTTTATCAACAATAAGATTGATGCTTAGTTAAAATATGGTTAAATTTAATGCATTGTGGATTAACCTTATCAGTTGTCTGCAATCCTTTTCAAATATGAATCATAACTTTTCATTTTCGAAGCTCAATCAACACTATGGCGCACGAAAGAATCGAAGTAGACTTATCCCTTGCTAAAGCTTACGAATTGCTATGCAACCCCGTTCATTTCACAAAGTTTTTAGATAGAATTGATTCTATCGAGAAAATCAACTCTCAAACATTCGATTACAAAACGAATATTGGAGGAGAGGAGTTTCATTGGACAACTAATATTATTGATAATCTTAGAAACACACGTTTCGCATGGATTACAATTAATGGCAATTTAAATCAAACCGGAACTATACGTTTTACCCCTTTAGATAATGGGAAACGAACCAGAGTAGATTTCTCTTTGGATTACCGAACATTTTTCGGTGAACCTGAAGAAGATCTTGCAAGCTTTATTGAAGGATTACCGGCACAATTAAAAACTGATCTGGAAAAATTCAAAGAACTTGCTGAAACAGATACTTTCAAAGATGAAGTAGTTGAAGAAACTACTGAAGAAGGAAGCGGAGTTACTGCATAAAGCTTAATAAATTATTCCAAAGAAAATGTGCATCTAATCCGTGCGCATT
>JBGTFX010000346.1:0-7585 GCA_041747055.1 Balneolaceae bacterium | reverse complement strand
TTCAGGCATTTCTCGAACAACATCTGGAAAAAACATCTATCACAATTTTAACTCCTCAGGAAATCCCTTCCGGTGGACAAGAAAGTTATACAGCTAATGAAGTCCGTGATCTTGAAGAAGAGCATCGGCAAACCTATACAGAAGGGTCTACACTAGTCTCTTATGCTATCTTTTTGGACGGTGAGTATAGCGAAGGCAACGTGCTTGGAATTGCATATTACAATACCTCCACGGCTTACTTTGGCGAAACCACCAATCGAATTAGCGGTGGAATTGGCCAGCCATCACGAGTTCAGATAGAATCAACCGTGTTTAATCACGAATTTGGTCACCTAATAGGGCTGGTTAATAGTGGAACAGATGCTCAGAATGAAGATCACCACGACAGTGAAAATGGCGCCCATTGTACCGTAGAAGAATGCCTGATGTACTTCCAAGTGAATACTACAGATTTCTTCGCCAATATTTTTGATGGATCTGTACCCGAACTGGATGAGTTTTGTTTGGCGGATATTGAAGCAGTGAAGTAGATCCATTAAACATGGTATTTCTATTTGGAGATGCTCTACGCGCTATCTCGAAATGAAGTAAGTAGATTCACCAGTTTCTGTTGTTGTACAGAAATACCATGTTTTGAAAGGCTTATGGTCGAATTAAACATGGTATTTCTGTCTGGAGATACACAAGGCTCTGGTTCGAAATAGAGTTAGACGATTCGCAAGTTTCACGAGTCAAACAGAAATACCATGTTTTCCTTCTTTGAAGACCTGACAGGTTTTTGGAAACCTGTCAGGTCTCAAGGTGGACCTAATCCTGCTTGTACTTAAACAGATTCTCTGCACCTACTTTCTCCTCGGCCTGACTCAGCGCATACCCACTTTCGAAAAGCACAATGGGATTTTCTTCCATATCACGGGTTACGTGGGTGGAATAGCTCGACTCTAACTTTTTGATGATGTCAGCTGAATCGTTTGGTAGCCAGCGCGCAGCGTGATAGGTTACCGGAGATTGATGAAGTTCTACTCCGTATTCCTCCAGCATTCTGTGCTGAACCACTTCGAACTGAAGAACTCCTACGGTTCCCAGCAGCAGCTCATTCCCAACGCCGTGGGGAACCTCAAAAACATGAACAACTCCCTCTTCCGAAAGCTGCTTTAACCCTTCACGAAGCTGCTTTCGCTTGAAAGGATCCTTTGTGGAAACTTTCATAAAGTGCTCGGGCGTGAAAAGTGGAATTACATTAAACGTAACGGGATCATCGGAATGAATGGTAGACCCGATGCGGAAAAACCCCGGGCTAAAAAGTGAAACAATATCTCCCGGATAAGCTTCTTCCATAATGTGTCGCTCATCACCCATTAAAGTATGGGGAGTAGACATTCGAACTTTTTTCCCCGTTCCGGCATGGGTCACTTCCAAACCGCGTTGGAATTTTCCTGAGGTTACTCGAATAAACGCAGCACAATCCCGGTGATCGGGATTCATGTTGGCTTGAAGCTTAAAAATAAACCCGCTGAACGACTGATTCAGTTTTCGAGGATTTCCTTTTTCATCTTCATATTCCTGAGGAAAAGGGGCTAAATTTTTAAAGTAGTTCAAGAAAACATCAAGTCCGAAGTTGTGCAGAGCAGAGCCAAAAAAGACAGGAGAAGCTTTTCCAACCTTAAAAGCGTCCTTGTCCATATTTTCGAACATGTCCTCAATCAGTAAAATCTCCTCTTCAACCTGCTCTTTTTCAGCAGCAGAAAGAGAGCTTTTTTTCAAGCCTTCTTCAAGGCTCAGTATTTCTGTATCGGCTTTCTTAGCACCGTGATCTTTCTTCACATACAGGTGCATCTCTTTTCCAATCAGATCATAAATGCCCTGGAACTTTTGTCCGTACCCAATCGGCCAGTTTGCCGGAATGGCTTCGATGCCCAATTTATTTTCAATGTTGCTGAGAATCTCTAGCGGGTCCATACCCGGACGGTCACACTTATTTACAAATGTAATTACAGGCACCTGACGAAGTTTACAGACTTCAAAAAGCTTTTCGGTCTGCTCTTCAACTCCTTTTGCGACGTCAATAACCATCAAACCGGAATCGGCAGCTACGAGTGTGCGTAGGGTATCTTCAGAAAAATCCTTGTGACCCGGAGTATCCAGCAGGTTATAACGGACACCATCCTTTTCGAAACGCAACACAGAAGATGTTACCGAAATCCCCCTCTCCTTCTCAATGGCCATCCAATCCGATGCGGCGTGCCGGGTAGCTTTTCGCTGGCGAATTGATCCCGCCTCGTGAATAGCGCCTCCGTAAAGGAGCAGCTTTTCTGTCAGTGTAGTTTTTCCGGCATCCGGGTGAGAAATAATTGCAAATGTTCGTCGCTTTTTCGACTCCTTTACAATTTCTTCTGATGTATTAATAGTTTCGGCTTGAGACATAAGATAAGTTACTCAAAATTTATACAGCCTTTAAAATACGGCTTTTTTCACAGTACTTCACCAAAAAACTGTCGTGTTATAGCCTTCAGAATTGATGATTGTTTAAAAATAATTTCCCTCAAATTAATTCTTATTAATTACTTATTAATGATTGGGGCTTAACAACTAACAAGCACCATCTAATAAATGATTGATCATTCGCATGAATTCGTGATTATAAAATTTATTTTTTTTGGAACAATTCCTTAATCAGCGCCTTTAAACAATTGATAACAATGCAATTCGGAAGTGAATTGTGAATCAACTTTAACTTAATCAGAGAAAAATGATTACCAGTAGAAGATTTTCCGCACTCACAGCAGTATTAGCTTTTGTGTTTGCTTTCACTTTTAGTTTAGACAGTGCAACCGCCCAAGACGGTAATGTTGTAGATATCGTAAATGAAAGCGAAGATCACACGATTTTTGCAAGTATGCTTGAACAAACTGAATTAGATGCAGTAATTTCAGAGCAGGGACCATTTACCGTTCTTGCACCAACAGATGAGGCATTTGAAGCGTTAGGCGATGATTTGCAGCAAATTCAGGCCGATCCTGAAAGAATGCAGAATATTATAATTGGCCATCTATTCCAGGGTGAAGTAACAGCTGAAGAAGCAGGACCCGCAATTGGTGTTGAGATTGAACAAGGTGACATTAAAGCAACTAACGGACTTGTTCATGTTACAGATTCTGTAATCATAAATTAGACTTTCACATAAGTCTAATTTCTCTAAAAGATCGTTTCTTAACCGAAGCGATCTTTTTTTTGTTTTAAAACAATCCTAACTGCTCATTTTGACGATCGATTGGCCATTGAGGCATCGGGCTCAAATCAATAAACCGGGATAATACCTGGTGGAAATATCGCGCAAGTTTGGGTCCGTGAACAGTCTCAGGAGCATGAATAAATACATAAGGATGCAGATCATCTTTAATCCAGTCTGCCACTATAATTGCCCACTCTTTTAAATACGCCTCATTATTCAAAATGTCGTTTGCACCAACAAATCTCACAAAAGGCCTGCTTCCGGTCTCATCAAACCGAACGGGAATTTTCGGTTTTTTCTGTTGAGCCGCTTTTATGATAGGATCATCAGACTGCATGGAATGCAGCTTTCGGGTATCAAAAATCACCCGGTCTATTAAATTACTTTTTAGAAGCTCTTCGAACCGCCTCTCCTTTTTTCCCCGGTCATAAAAATCTTCGTGCCGAACTTCTATCGCATAGCTGTAATGCGGCGGCAAAATATCACACAGCTGTTCCAATTTTTCAAATTCATTGTACGAAAACTGTGAGCTGAGCTGAATGTGAAAGGGTCCCAGCTTTCCGCGAATGGGCTCAAATAGATCCAAAAATTGAAGAACTTCATCATCTGTATCTTTTAAACGCTTATAGTGCGTAATTCCCTGCGGAAACTTAAAGCAAAACTTAAAATCATCCGGCACTTGGTCTCCCCAATTTAAAACCGTTTTTGGTGATGGAGCCCGATAAAATGTCGTATTTCCTTCAACAGAATTAAAGACGGTGGCGTATTCCCGAAGAAAAGTATCCGGTTTGGCATCATCGGAATAAAATTTTCCAACCCAATCTTTGAGCCCCCATTGAGTTAATCCAATATGATATTTTTTTATGGACATAGTTCAGTAAATAAACGGAATTTTTTAGTAAGAAAAGGAAAATTGCACAAACCGTTCGTCACCCCTTAATTTTTTAAGATCAATTTTGTTCGGAATCGGTTCCATATTTGGATTCTGCTCGGGTTCATCTATATTCGGAATGTATTTTTTCGGTTTTCATTTATTAACTCAACACATTTCGTATGCCGTTCAACTGGCTTGATTATTCCGTAATTGCAGGCTACATCCTGATAATGGTTGTGGTAGGTTACTTCGCCCAAAAACGTGGTCAAGATACACTTGAAGATTATTTTACAAGTGGAAAAGACTTGCCATGGTGGTTAATTGGTATCTCTATGGTGGCTACAACTTTCGCCGCTGATACGCCGCTTGCCGTAACGGGAATTATCGCCAGTGACGGAATTGCCGGTAACTGGATCTGGTGGAACTTCATGTTTTCAGGTCTTTTTACGGTGTTTCTGTACGCCAAACTTTGGAAGCGGGCTGATGTAATCACCGACGTAGAATTTATTTCGATTCGATATACAGGCAAGCCAGCAAGGATTTTACGGGGGTTTAGATCCCTCTATCTCGCCTTCCCTATCAACTGTATTATTTTGGGATGGGTTACCGTTGGGATGGCGAAAATTTTAACCGTTCTGTTTGGCGCTCAGAATATGGTTGTGAATCTGGGACCGCTTTCCATGGAAGGCGAATGGCTGATCATCTTAGTGATGTATCTGTTTATCGGGATTTACATTGCTTTTTCAGGTCTTTGGGGAGTTATCATTACCGATTTTATTCAGTTCATTATCGCCATGGGCGGCTCCATCCTTCTGGCATATTATGCCGTCGATTATGTGGGCGGGCTCGATCAACTCCAAACCGAAATAACCGAGCTCTTTGGCGTGGGCCACTCCATGCTCTCCATCAACCCGCTAAATAGCCCTGATATTGCCATTGCAACGGCGCTCGTTTGGGTTGGGATGATGTGGTGGGCCTCATGGTATCCGGGCTCTGAGCCGGGCGGTGGCGGTTATATCGCGCAGCGAATGTTCTCTGCCAAAGATGAGAAAAATGCCGTTGGCGGGACACTGCTTTTTAACGTTGCCCACTTTGCCCTGCGTCCTTGGCCATGGATTTTGGTTGCTTTGGTAGCGATGGTAGTTTATCCCGGACTGGATGATCCCGAAACCGGTTACCCTTTGTTGATGCTAAAACTTCTTCCGGCAGGGCTTTTGGGCTTGCTTGCCGTGGCATTTTTGGCTGCGTTTGTGTCCACCGTCTCTACTCATCTGAACTGGGGTGCATCCTATGTTGTAAACGATTTTTATAAGCCTTTTCTGAAACCGGAATCCGAATTTGAATCCAAAGAAAAAGCTCAAAAACACTACGTTGCCGTTTCCCGCTGGACTACCCTTCTAATGATGCTTGCCGCTGTTGGGGTTTCCCTTATGTTTGATACGGTTAAAGGCGGATGGGAAGCCATTCTTTCTATTGGCGCGGGTACAGGATTGGTTTACATGTTGCGCTGGTTCTGGTGGAGAATTAATGCATGGAGTGAAATTGCCGCCATGTCTGCCGCAGCAATTGGTAGTTTTCTGGCGCCGGTTTTAGGGTTTGATGATTTTGCCTCTAAAATGATTTTCACCACCATATTTGCAACGACTATATGGATAACCGCCACATTTGTGACGAAACCGGATGATGAAGATACCCTTCAACGATTTTTCGATCGCGTAAAACCCGGCGGTCCGGGTTGGAGCCGTTTTTTAAAACAGGGCGAAGAAACGTATTCACTTCTTCCCGGAATCGGATACACAGCCATTAGTGCAATTGCAATAATTGCGCTACTCTTTGGAATGGGTCAGATTTTCTTTGAATCAATGATGCTGGGGCTTGCTTGTTTTGCAATTGGAATTGGCGGACTTTGGTTTGTGGTTCAAAAGATATAGATTCACACCCCTTACTCTATTAAACCACTTTTTACCGTTTTGAATCAAGTTTTAACATCTCAAAGTTGATTCTTAAACCCAATTCGTGGATAATTATGATCAATGATAATTTCAAAAGAACCCATGAAATCAATCGTCACTATTTTAGTTTTTTCAATTCTATTTCTTGTTCAATGTACGTCTGAACAGCAAAATCAAAATTCCCTAACTCTTGAAAATCTTGATTCTCAAATTCAAGAAATGCTGAATGAAGTTTCAGTTGATACCATTGAAAAAAATGTATATCAGCTTGCAAAGTTTGGTACCCGTCATACCATGTCAGAAACGGAGAGTGATACGGTTGGAATTGGCGCTGCACGGGAGTGGATTAAATCAGAAATGGATAAGTATAGTGAAGAGTCAGGCGGTCGGCTTGAGGTTGAATTTCACAGCTATGTACAGGAACCTGCCGGACGAATTTCTGTTCCTACCGAAGTAGTAAATATTGTTGCCACTTTACCGGGTACAGACCCCAATGATGATCGGATTTTTGTGGTCAGCGGTCATTATGATTCCCGGGTAGCTGACATTATGGATTACGAGAGTGATGCTCCCGGTGCAAATGACGATGCATCAGGAACTGTTGCCGTGATGGAAATGGCGCGAATTATGTCGAACTATGAATTTCCTGCTACTTTGGTATTTATGGCCGTTGCAGGTGAAGAACAAGGGCTTCTTGGCGCTGCAAAGTGGGCTGAAGAAGCCAGCGAAGCCGGGAAAAATATTGCCGGTATGTTTACCAACGATATAATAGGAAACCACGCGGCAGAAGATGGCAAGCTTTCCGATCCAAATAAAGTGCGTTTATTTGCAGAGGGAATTCCACCTCAAAGAGAATTAGACTCTAATACTCTCCGCTATCTGCAAACCGGTGCAGCGAGTGACATGCCTACCCGACAAATGGCACGAACCATCAAAGAAGTTTCTGAAAGCTATGTGCCTGAGATGGATGTTTGGTTGATTTACAGGCTCGACCGATATTTGCGTGGTGGTGATCATAGGCCATTTGTTCGATTGGGTTATCCGGCAGTGCGATTTTCAGAGCCCAATGAAGAGTTCAAACATCAGCATGAAGATGTTCGTGAGGAAGATGGTGTTCAATACGGAGATCTGCCCGAAGTCGTGGATTATCCGTACGTGAGCAGAGTTACAAAAGTAAATATTGCGGCGATGGCAAACCTTGCAAGATCTCCTCAGCAGGCTGTAAATGTTGGCATGAATGTTTCAAATCTGGAGAACAGTACTCGATTACGCTGGGAAGCATCACCATCTGCAAATGTTGCCGGTTACGAAGTTCTTTGGCGAGAAACGACTTCTCCAGTTTGGCAACATAAAGAGTATGTTGGAAACTCTACTCACTATACAGCCGAATTAGTCTCAAAAGATAATTGGATATTTGGGGTTCGAGCGGTTAGTGAAGGTGGTCATGTTGGCGTCCCTGTGTACCCAATGCCATTCAGAGACTAAATTTTATGGGATTCACTACTTTCAATATATGGAATGAGTGAA
>JBGTFX010000345.1:0-5658 GCA_041747055.1 Balneolaceae bacterium | reverse complement strand
TTACTTGTTATTTATGATTTAACTATTTAATGATAAAGTTCAGTTTTTGTCATGAGAGTTAAAATGAAAATTCGCCAAAAATTTAAATTTACTGCGTCAGCAGCAATTTTGGCTTTTGGTGTTGGAAATAAAGGATACACTCAAAACACATCCCAGGCTGTAATGAACGTACAGGTTACGGTTGTATCCGGAACTCATGTTACAAATAATACAATCACGGATATTAGTGATCAATTGCAAGGCTATAATAGCAACGTTTCCCTCGGAAATCTTAAACTTCAAATTTCTGACGGCATGGATTTTTTGGTAAAACAAGATGATTCAATTTCAATGAACGGTGAAAAAAGCAATTGGCAAATTCATACCAATTTGACAAAAAAAAGAAACTCAACTGGCCAGGTAACACTGCAAATGAGCGGTGATACGTTGAGCAATATTCCGGCAGGTAAATATGTAGGAAGACACATTACAGAAATCCATTACCTCTAAGTGATGGGGTTCAAACAAAATTGCTTGATGAACCTTTTCGATTTTCTTCTTGTAAAAAAGTCAACTTACATAACACCCCCTTTTCCTTGTTTTCGATAGATAATTGGGCTTCAATTTGCTTACTTAGGATTCTTATAAGTGTCATCCCCATTGATGCATTATCTTTTTCAAACCCTTCTGGAAGGCCTATACCGTCATCTTCAACCACAAGGTGTATTTTTTCATCTTCACTATAGAAAGACACACGAATAGTACCGGCTCTTAGATCAGGGAATGCATGCTTCCATGAGTTGGTAATTAATTCATTTAGTAATAATCCACAGGGAATCGCATAATTTATATTGAGTTGAACATCTTCAATACTGGTTATTATTTCAGGTTCGTTTTCATTCGTTTTCATTGTGGCTCGAATCGTTTCCAACAATTCAAGAATATATCCACTGAATGAAATGTGAGTAAAAGAGTCAGATTGATATAATTTTTCATGAATTTTAGCCATCGATTTAATTCTGAGCTGACTACTTCTGATGAAGTTAAATGTGCTGCCGTTCTCCTCAAAATCCAATGAATTCAATTCTAACAAGCCGGATATAATGGCAAGATTATTTTTTACGCGATGATGTATTTCAGATAATAGAACTTCTTTCTCGTGTAATGATTCTGTAATCCGCAACTCTTTAACTTTTCTATCTGATATATCCTGAGTTGTCATTAAAATCTTTCTGGAAACGCCATTTTCATGAATTAACTCCCCCCGATGAACCAGATATTTTTCACTAGAATTTAAATTTTCGATTTTGTGTTCAAACTCGACTGTATTGTGTCCTTGTCTTATGCCCTGGATAAATTCTAAGAAGTTGTTTTTCGTATTATCATCTAGTCTTTTTAAAAATAAATCCAGTGATGGTTTTTTATGTCCTCTTTTCAAATCTAAAATGTGGAGAATCTCATCATCTAAGTCGATCGTATTTTTTTTCAAATCTAATTCCCAAAACCCAAGTTCTGCCAAATGATTCGCATGTTGAAGTTTAGATAACAGATTCTTTTGCTGAAGTTCAGCTTTTTTCAGTTTCGTAATATCCGCTAAAGCGCCAACAATTATAGTTGGAGATCCATCATTACCGCGTTCTATATGAGAATTATTAAGTACATACTTATATGATCCGTCAAATGTTCTAAAGCGATACATTTTACTCCAATTGATCTCATCGCTTTCTACAACATTCGAGAATTCATTCATTACTTCATCCACATCATCGGGATGTACCTTTTCTTTCCACCACTCAAAATCAACGTACCTATCTGATTCAGGGTAACCGAATAATTCAGTTAGATCGCCACTCCAGATTATTTTTGCGCTCTTCCAATCAAACTCATAAATCAAATCAGTAGTCGTAGATACTACTTTCTCAAATTTGGAATGTAATGCATTAACCCGTTCTTCGGCATTCTTTTGGTCGGTGATATTCCTCGCTGTTAAAAACCAACAATTATCTTCAGTCGTAAAATTACACCTGTACCATTTCACTTCACTCTGTTTATTTATCAGTTTAACAGGAAGAGATAGTCTCTCTTTATTACTTTTTTCTTTTTTAAACCAAGATTTTATAGCTTTTTGGGCATTAAATTCAACGTCAAGAAAGTTTGTGAACTTTTTTCCTATTAATTCTTCTTTAGTAAAACCTAGTTCTTGATAGCAATCCTCATTGATATCAATTATGAAATTTGTTTTGGAATCAATGATGCACAAGATGTCTGCCGAATTGTTTAGAAAAACAGAATATTTTTCAAGCTTCATCTTTTGTTTATGCAGATGTAATCGAGCCATTACCTCGTCAGCAAGAACTTGTAGACTTTCTTTTTGAAAATCAGTTAACTGTCTCGGCTCAGAATCAATGATGCATAAAGCACCCAAATTATATCCTCCCGGAGTTTTAAGCGGGGCTCCGGCATAAAATTTGATCTTCTTTTTATCTTCCGTAGAAAGGCGTGAGTAAATTTCCTCATTTTTTTCCACATCATCTATAATGAGCATTTCTCCATCAACTACGGCTTTATCACAAATGCTTTTTTCTCTTGGAATTACTTTTTCTTCCCAATCGCCATGAGTTACTACTGTACGCTGATTATATTCGTCAATTATATCAATCAGCGAAATAGGTGTATCGCAAATATTTGATGCAAGCTTAATGATAGATTTTAGTTTCTCTTTTGGATATCCATTATGCAGATCATAAGATTCGAGTTCTTTTAACCTGAGCTCTTCAGAAGTTTTTTTCATGATGTTTTAGAATTAGATTTCTATATAATCCACAACAGCCTCAGAAAATATTTTTTAGATAAAGAGTATCCCAACGTATTTATTAATAGGTTTTATTAGAAAATCATCAAACCTTGTCAGCTTTTTTTAGTGTGAAACCAGAGTTATTAGTTGGAAATATAAATTTGGCAGAAAAAGTTCCTTCATAGATTTTCTTCGTCTTCTACACCATCCAGTTACACGACAAGAAATTATCAATTATTAGTTGGAGTTTGAGCTCGTATGCATTTTTAACAGTTTTTCCCCGGTGACCATTGTTGCAATATTATCTTGGTTGATAGCTATGGACATGCCAAAGATCATCCATTTTCTACAACTAGATCCTACTCTTTACACTAAAAAAACTTATATTAGTTTAGTTAATGTTAATTAATTGTTAATATTTTAATTTTAAAAACAAGAAAAGTTTACATATTTTAACTGTATTTAAATACATCCTTATAATAATTAATAGTTGTGACTTATTTATGTAGAACTTATCAAATTCATCACATGCCATTTTTTTTTCACATTTCCAGGCATTTGAGTTTGATTTTATTTAAGGAAGATTTACCCTCTTTTAGTTTTTTAGATTAGCTTAAATTCCTCAACTCAAGTTCAATGTCCGTCCGACTCTATCCGGTAAAATCTCATAAAACCAGTATCAACATAACTCAGGTTTAAAGTAAATTACCCGCACTGGACTTCAATCCACTTCGAAGAGTTTTCCACCAATAACTGAACGTAGATCGGTCGGTTTCTCTTTCAAAATCAATCTCGCCTACCCTCGGATCGTCTTCAGGATTTGATGATCTTACGACAGCCAAATTGGCTACAAATGAAACAATTCTTGACCTGGTGGTCTCTTCCAGGGTTTCACTATCCAGTTTCTTTATATCCAGATCTTCATAGATCACAATCATCTCACCGGTAGCTAACTAATCAGTCGCTTCAAATTCAAATGTCAGTCGATTAACTCTCCCATCACTAATTCGAATAAAAGCCAGAGGTTCAACCACCTCATTAATTACCTCTAAATCAATGGGCGCTAATTCTCCCTCAACGGTATGCCTGCCGTTATCCTCTAGTGTAAACATAAAATCGACATTCAGCATCGATTCATTCATAAATAGCGTTTGGGCTTCTATGGTTATCGGTTTTTCCATATCACTATTTTGAAGGTTTCGAATTTTCAGATCTACCTCCTCAAAATAAACTCGTCCGCTCTGTTCAAGCCCTTCCTTTGTCTCCTCATAACTAACCACTCCATTCGTCCATCGAACGCTGTCAATATCCACTGTAAAATCAAGATTTTTGAATGCCACATTCAGCAATTTGCTCTCTGTTCGCTCTTTTTGAGGGAAATTTTTATCCCGGGCGATATATAATTTCAGGCTGTCAATCTCTACAAAACCCGCTGCCAAGGTATTATCAACCGATAATTTATTGAGATCTAAATTATGAACTTTTATCGGGCCGCTGCCAACATCCATGTGGTCTACCTGTTCTCCAAGTTTTGCAGAGAGTTCCTGAAGGGACAACAGTGGCCGAAGTTTAGTGCTTTCAATCTGCAGTTCATTATTGGCACTGCTAAACTCTACTCGCCCGAGTTCCAACTGATAATTTTCGTCCTGCATTTTATGCGTGATAGATTCCAGGCTCAATGTGTAGTAAGAAGCCAGTTCGCTCAGTGAGTTCACCGATTCTGAATAGGTAATATCCATCATAGAAATATTGAGGCCTGCTATTTCTGAGGATGGTTCATCATCAGCTCTGTACTTAAATACGTTTATGGTGGCATTAATGAGTTCAAACTCATCCAGTTCAAATTCCTGATCCATATCTCCAGCACCACCCGTTTCAATCTCTTTTTCCTGTCTGTATAAAATTTCAATAACAGGAGAACGAATTTCTATTTTCCCGGCCTTATACTCGTCATCCGAAAAGATCATTCCCAGGCTCAGTCCCGAAACTTCAATACTTTCGGCGGTAAAATTACGAAGTGCATCAGATGTTTTTTCAAACTGCTGATCTTGAAAGGGAATATTATGAATAAGTTGAATATTGGTTAACCGTACGCCCAAAGGAATTAAAGAGACTTCAACTTCGCCTATCTCCCATTCGGAGTCGGGTGCAAATTCTTTGTTTAATTCTGTTTTAACCCGCTCTTCAATTTTAGACTCTGCATACGAAATCGCAAAAAATGTACCGGCAACGAGTACCAATAGTACTAAAATGGTTACAATTAGTACCGGACGTTTCCAGAAAGGCTTATCGTGTTGTGATTTTTCTTTGTTATTCATCAACTCTCTCTAAATTTTTGCGATTTAATAAAATTAAACGATCCAAATCCTCTGATAATACTCACTCATTTCGCCATCATAGATTTTTTTGATCAACTATCAATCTATTAAATTACCTGAATAAATGAAGGTTAAAGTTTTTTACTGGAGTTCGATTAATTCTTTTTTTAGTTATCTATGAAAGAAGTCTTCCGTCGGGTGGCGGAGAGATTTAGAGGGGTGTATATCGGACTTTTCTACGTTCTGCTAAACATTCCCTTAATTTTACTTACGTGCTGTTCGCTTTCGATCGGTGCGCTAACGCGTTCAAAAAATGAGCCCTTTAATAAGGGGGGACTTTTATGTTCAAAACGTAGCAATCGAAACCAGGTTTTTCCTTAACGATCGAATTATCAAACATTCTGCCTAACAATTTTTTTATATATTTGTAAAGCTTAACAATTTGCTAATCCACCTAATCAATCCTCTATTATGAAAAAGTTTCTACTCCTCATTTTGATTACGTTGTGGGCTTCTGCTCCACTTTTTGCCCAGGGCACAATGCTTTTGCGCGATCCATCCGTAAGT
>JBGTFX010000344.1:0-1948 GCA_041747055.1 Balneolaceae bacterium | reverse complement strand
TAGTAGGCATGGCAAGAGAGTTATTTTAAAGTATATTACTTCCTTTAAGATAATAAATAACAGTAAGTTAATCGACTTATTACCCCTGAAATATCAACATTCTATGAATAAAATTTGCTACCTTATTTTCTCACAGCCTCTTGAGAGGGGAAAGTGAAGACGTAAGCACATTGTGCTATTCGTCAAGCGAGGGGTGTGTTCCTGAACAAGGAGCTGAGCTTTACTCAACACACCCCTGCCAACTCTGCTGTACGCTTCGTTGGCTGTCCCCTCTCAAGAGGGGAGTGCTTGCCTGCACCTTGTTGTCCTTGTTCCCTGCACCTAGCTAAATCACCGTTTCCTGGATAAACACCCGCGGATCCGTAATCACACCCGTAACCGCAGAAGCTGCAACGGTATAAGGAGAAGCGAGGTAAACTTGCGACGCTTTTGAGCCCATTCGTCCCGGATAATTTCTGTTGGTTGATGAGATGCAAACCTCTTCCTGGTTCAATCTCCCGAACGTGTCTGACGGACCACCCAAACATGCGGCACAGGATGCGTTGCCAATTTTACAGCCGGCTTCTTTGAAAATTTCAATCAGCGGAACTCCCATCAAGGTTTCGGTTTCCAGTGCTTTCGCTATTTCTGTTGTGGCCGGCACAATGTAGGTGTCGATTCTCAATTTATTTCCCCGAATGATTTCCGCAGCTGCAATAAAATCTGAAAGCTTGCCACCCGTGCATGATCCAATGTAGGCTCTGTCTAATTCAACTCCTTCTAATTCCTCAGCTGTGGCTTTGTTATCCGGACTATGAGGCTTGGCTACCATGGGCACCAAATCTTCCAGATTATAGTAGTGCTCACTATGGTAAGTGGCATTAGAATCACTGTAAACAGCTTCAAACGGGTGATCTGTCCGCGATTTCACGTACTCTTCTGTAATATGATCCGGTTCAACAACTCCATTTTTCCCGCCGGCTTCGATTGCCATATTGGTCAGAGTCATTCGATCCTCCATTGTAAGAGCTTTGATTCCGCGCCCGGCAAATTCCATCGTTCTGTAGGTGGCTCCATCAACCCCTATATCCCCGATGATTTTCAGGATGATATCTTTTGCCATCAGGTAGGGTGGGAGGGAATCGCCTTCAAATATAAAACGCATCGTTTCGGGTACTTTCACCCAAAGCTTGCCGGTTCCCATGATAAAGGCGGCATCTGTATTTCCAATTCCGGTGGCAAACTGACCAAATGCCCCGGCGGTACAGGTATGGGAATCCGTTCCAAACAGAACTTCACCCGGTCGGGTAAATCCCTCTTCGGGAAGGGCTACATGGCAAACCCCTTTGTAGCGATCGGTGCCCACATCATAATAGTGGGGGAGATCTTGGTCCGCTGCAAAAGCACGTAGAATATCTATATTCCGATTAGCATACTTATCATTCGTAAATATGTAGTGATCGGGAATGATGACGAGTTTGTCTTTATCCCAAACGCGCGCATCGTCGCCAAATTCATTTTTGAAAATTTGAATTGCCGGTGGACCGCAAACATCGTGAGTCATCAGCACATCCACATCCACCCAGACACTCTCGCCGGGCGTGACTTTAGATTTACCACTTTTGTTTGCTAAAATTTTCTCAGTTAATGTCATTCCCATGATTATGGTTCTGTTTGTTTTGGTTGGGTTTAATTTTTAAAAAGTCCCCCTTTGAAGGGGGAGGGGAAAGCGCGTTCAGCGTTTTCCCTGGGGGATGATTATCGGGCTGAGTGAGTTTTCAATTTAAAGTGATGTACGTGGACACCCCTCGCCTTCACTCCGTTTCGGCACTCCCCTCAAGGGGAGATTTTTTATTCACCCTCCACACATCACCCACCCGATACCATTTTTATATTTGTTGCTGAGTTTTGGTTCATCGAGGCAATGATGGAGATCAAATCCTGCTCCTCCACAACTTTTTTGTCATCC
>JBGTFX010000343.1:0-8807 GCA_041747055.1 Balneolaceae bacterium | reverse complement strand
GCACGAAACTTATCAAACAGTGGGAAATAGTTGAACATGATGCTGTTTAAAGCCATAAAGTTTTCGCCCAATGAGAAAAGCATGGTGGCAAATCCTGATCCGAAAAAAATCCATTTGAGTCGGTGACGCGATTTTAGCAATCCGATTACAAATAGCAGAAAAGTTAATGCGCCCATGTAATGTGGTCCGCTTGTAAATGATTTTGGTCCCCAATATGCATCTCCCGAAGATCCGCCGAAGGAATTTGGAATAACAAGAGTCAAAAGTTCGCCCACGCCTTGCGACCAGGCAAAGGCGTAATCCTGAGAAAGTCCATCTGTTTGAGCAACCTCCGAGCCTCCACGCATGCTGTAGGGAGAATACTCAGCCGTACTCCAATAGAGCTGTACAGAAATTAAAATTGCAATTACAGCGGCAGCTGAGAGCCAACCGGTGTGATTTAAAAATTTGTTGAGCTTTTCCTCTTTGCAGGCTTTCACCAGATCAAAAATAAACATGGCAAGCAGCGGGAAGAGAAAGAAGTAGGTAACCTGAGGGTGGTATGCGCGCAGATGTAGCGTAAGCGCCAGCGCAAAAATAAACGTTGCCAGCCAGCGATTGAGTTGGGACCGGGTCATTAAAAAATACCCTGTGAAAAGCCACGGGATATAAATATAGGACAGGAATTTTGCATTGTGGCCCGCTCCAATAATGATTGGAATATAGGTACTGAATCCTATGACGACAGCTCCAAATACAGAAGTTAACGGCCGTGCTCCCATTAATATGAACATGAGGTAAGCACCGCCAAACAGAATCCAGAACTCAATAGCCGGATAGATAAAACTAAGTGCTCTTAAAAGGGTGTTATCCAAATTTGGGATTTGCGGTGGGTGGGAGATCGTAGTGGCCGGCATTCCCGAAAACATATTTGCGGCCCAGTGGGCTACTTCATCAAATGTTTCTCGATGCTCTATTAAAGATTCGGCTCCGGCGCGCCATTGAATAACATCATGTCCCATATACTGCTGGCCACCAATGGTAGATGCGTTAAACAAGAAAAATGGAAGAATGAACAGGAAGCCGAGACAGGCAAAGTGTTTCTTTTGGGGTGATAGGCGCTCCCAATAATCAGGCTTTTCAGGAGAATGTTTTTTTTTACTGTTTTTGCGGGCCATTAGAATTTATATGGATGAAAAATTCCTGCACAAGATTTGTAAGAGCATTGTGAACTACTCAATTACTCGTGGTACACGGAAATAATCTGAGTCGGCATCAGGCGCATTTCTCAACGCATCTTCATGTGATATGGGATCTTTGGCCTCATCTTTGCGCAGAATAGCCGGCTGTTCAACCACATGGTTCAGCGGCTCCACGCCGGTTGTGTCAAGTTCACTTAGCGTCTCCATGTATCCGAGAATTTTATTCATATCCTCTTTTAATTCTTCGGCTTCATCTTCTTTCAGATTCAAACGTGCTAAATGAGCCATGTAGTGAACATCTTCTTTTGATACAGACATTTTTCTGTTTATTTAAAATTCGGGGTACAATCAAGATAAGTTTTCTCCATAAAGTGTAGAAAACGAACTCCATAAAAGTAATAAAGTTTTAGCAAAAGATAAGAAGTTATGAACAGAATTGATTTTAAGAATATCATGGTGATGGAGCCGATGTATTGATGGCTGTTGCCAAAGCTGTAGTACAAACAACGGGACTTCCTCTTTGGAGATATCTTGGCGGAGTAAATGCAAAAGTGAAATTGAAGACACTACATTAGCTGATATAGCTTAGCAACCAATCAGATCTGATTAAAACAAGCTCAATGTGCAGAACCGATCGATAGCAAATAACAATCAACTCTTCCGAATGGAAGAGGAGATGGCGGAAAGTGCCATCTTTTTGAGCAAGGATGCATTTGGCTTTAATCTGAATGAGAACAGCATTTAAAGAAGGATGGGCGAATAACTCACCCCTTTCTTTGTTTTAGTTGTATAACATCGAGTAGAAATAAAAATTTGAACTATCACTTTTGACAAGTACCTTTTGAACGTTTAAAACGAGATTATGATACTTATTAACCCAAAACCGTCCACATGAAAAATTGGAGAATTAAACTCTCACTGATCTGTAATTATATCATCTTTGCCATTTTACTAAACAGTGTTGGTGTGGTGGTATTACAGGTAATTAACGACTTTGGGGTTAACCCTGAATCAGCCAGCGTGCTTGAGGCATATAAAGATCTTTCCATTGCCATTGCTTCATTTCTTCTGGCTTCGTGGATCCCTCGTTTTGGCTATAAAAGAGCGATGATAACCGGCTTGGTTGTGGTCATAATAGGAAGTATCATGATGCCACTTATTGGTGGTTTTGCCATGTCACAGCTACTCTTTGCAATGGTTGGAGTGAGCTTTGCACTCATTAAAATATCTGTCTATTCAACTGTAAGTTTGGTGACAAAAGATGCCAGCGACCACGCCAGCTTTATGAGTATTCTGGAAGGATTTTTTATGGTCGGCGTACTTGGAGGTTTTTGGCTATTCGGTTATTTCATTGATATCGCAAACAATCATGAAACTATAACCTGGCTTGATACTTACTGGGTATTGGCGGCGATTGGCGGACTTGCACTGGCCCTTCTGATTTCAACGGAACTTGATGAAAGCTCGATTAAAACCGAAACAGAAAGTCCGATGCAAGACTTCTATGATATGCTTGGGCTGATCAAATATGTCGTGGTTATATTTTTCATTATGGGGGCATTTCTATACGTTTATATCGAGCAGGCTTTAAATACTTGGCTGCCAACATTTAATTTCCAGGTGCTTCAGCTGCCTGATGCAATCAGTGTACAAATTACAAGTATTTATGCAGGTGCCCTTGCGGCGGGTAGACTTTTAGGTGGATATGTAATGAAAAGGTTCCACTGGTTTTATGTTCTCCAAACCTGCATTCTGATGGGTATTTTACTCGTATTGCTGGTGCTTCCCTTAACCATTGGAATTGAGCCGGGCTCTGTGACAGGCTGGGGTTCTGTGCCTCTTGTAGCTTTTGTACTTCCCGCAATTGGACTATTCCTGGCTCCTATCTATCCTACTCTAAGTTCCTCCATTTTGAGTGCACTGCCAAAAAACAGGCAGAGTGGTATGACGGGGCTGATTGTAATTTTCTCCGCTCTTGGAGGTACAACCGGATCAATTGTGACCGGGTTTTTATTTGGAAGGCTGGATGGGCAAACGGCATTCTACTTTACTCTCGTCCCACTTGTACTGTTATTTTTGATTTTATTTCCTTACAGAAAAAAACGAGATCAATTTGATTTAAACAAAACTGATAATGGGTAAAAACAACAAGCACACAGAAAACTACATACAACTTTCAGGGGAACTGTTTGAAGCTGTGCAATCCGCCAGGATCTATCCGGATTCTAAGCAGTTTGTGGATATGGTTCCCAAAAAAGAGGGTTCAAAAATTGTTGAAAAATGGAAATCAGAAAGGGAGTCATCCGGTTTTAATCTGAAAGATTTCATAGAGGCTAATTTTTATCTGCCTGAAACAGATGCTGAAGATGTTCACATAGAACCTCAGGAATCTTGCAGAAAGCATATTCAAATTTTATGGCCGTATTTGTTTAGAAGTTCAGACAGTGATCGCAATTCTGAGAGTACCCTGCTCGCATTGCCAAAACCATATGTTGTGCCGGGCGGACGGTTCAGGGAAATTTATTACTGGGATAGCTATTTCACGGCCCGGGGGCTAATGGCAGACGGACATCCGGATATGGTGCTGTCGATGACTGAAAATTTTCGTCACCTAATCGAAACCGTTGGCCACATTCCAAACGGGAACAGAATTTACTATTTAAGCCGATCCCAGCCTCCGTTCTTTACACCAATGGTTGATTTAGTGCTTTCACATTACGGAGATGATAAAATAACGGAATTTCTTCCGGCAGTTGAAAAGGAGTATCAGTTCTGGATGGATCAAACCGGAGAAACAGGAAGAAGAAAAATAGAACTGCAGCTAAACGGTAATGAAAAAGCTGTTTTGAACAGATATTGGGATGATTATCCCGCGCCCAGAGAAGAGTCTTGGTATGAAGATGTAGAACTTGCTGAAGGAATCGACAGTAAAGACCGGGAACTATTTTATCGTAACATCAGGGCGGCGTGTGAATCGGGTTGGGATTTTTCCAGCCGATGGTTTTCGGATGAAAAGAATCTGTCTTCCATTGAAACAACGAACATCTTGCCCATCGACCTGAATACGTTGTTGTGGTATATGGAGAAGAAGTGTGCAGAGTGGAACAGTAAACTGGGGAAAGCCGAAAAAGCACAACAGTTTGAGGGGGCGGCCGCCAAACGGGCTGATGCGATCAATCAACTCATGTGGAACGGTTCAAAAGGATTCTATTTCGACTATAATCACGATCAAAAAAATCAGACTAACGTTTGGTCACTGGCTGCCGTTTATCCCCTTTATTTTGGGCTTGCTGATTCCGAACAGGCTTCATCTGTTGCAACTGCCTTACAGGAGAAATTATTAAACGATGGAGGACTTGCCACCACTGTAAACAATACTGGTGAGCAGTGGGATCATCCCAACGGGTGGGCGCCTCTTCAATGGATGGCTATAGAGGGGCTAAGACGATATGGCTTTACAGATTTGGCCAATTCAATTTGTTACAGGTGGCTGAGCCTGAATGACAAGGTTTATCAACGAACCGGCAAGATGGTTGAAAAGTATAATATTGCTGATCTATCAAAAGAGGGAGGAGGAGGAGAATATCCGCTTCAGGATGGTTTCGGCTGGTCTAACGGGGTTTACAGTGCACTTGATAAAAATTTGAGTTGATCATCCTATTTCAGAACTGAGTTCGTTTAGCACGCTGTACCAGTTTACCTAAAAGAACAGAATCCAGAACTCAAGAGACGGGATAAAGCCATGTAGTGGATGTCTTCTTTTGATACAGATATTTTTTCTGTTTATTTGAGTTCGGGTGTACAATCAAATAGAAGTGATAAGTTTTCTCCAAAAGCAGAAAACAGGAAGTTTTAGCAAAAGATAAGGAGATATGAAAAGATTCGAATTTAAGAATATTATGGTGATGGGGGCCGGTGGTGTAGGGGGTTATTTCGGTGGAAAATTGATTCAAAACAGTAGTCGTGAAATATCATTGGTAGCAAGAGGGGAACATTTAAAAGCGATCAAAAAGCATGGCTTAATTGTAGAGAGCATTGATGGAAACTTTGTTGTAAAGGGGCCTGCTTCAGAAAGCCCGGTTGAGCTTCCTCGTCCGGATTTGATTTTATTTTCCGTAAAATCGTATGATACTGATCACGCGATTGAGCAGATCAAATCTGTAGTGAGTGATGAGACTCAAATTTTACCGCTGCAGAATGGGATTGAAAACATTTCGAAACTGGTGAAGGCGTTTGGAGATGATAGGGTGATGTATGGTTTATGCCGAATAGGAATTCGTATTTCGGAACTGGGAAAACTTTCGCATACTAATCCCGGAAGCGTAATTTTGGGTGAACAGGATGGGAGCCGGTCAGAAAGAATTGAACGCATTAAAGAAATAAATGATGAAGCAGGTGTGGAGTGTACAATCAGTACAGATATTCGGCGCGAAATTTGGAAGAAGTTTTCGTGGAACTCTATTTTTAATATGGTTACCGCTGCTGAAAATAAGACCACTGATCATCTTTATGAAAATGGTGAACCCAAACCAAGGTTGTGGAAATTAGCAAATGAAATTCTGCAAGTCGCAAAAGCAGAAGGCGTGAATTTGCAGGAGGAAGATCTCGAAAAGATGGTTGTGAAAACTCATAATTTGGGCGCGTTTATTACATCAACACTAAATGACAGGAGAGTGGGTAAAAAGATGGAATTCGATGCTTTTACCGGCGCAATTCTGCGTATAGGTGAAAAGCACGGAATTGAGCTTCCGGAGTATCAAAAACTGCATCAGGATTTGCAAAAAGTAGATAAGTAATCAAAAAAACCGGTTGCTAATCATATTGATCAACAACCGGTTGGTTCATTTTGTAAGTTGATTAACCAATCATCTCTTTCCAGCCCGGCCGAAATTCTTCTTGCTGGTGTTTCAGCCATTCATTTGCTTCATCGAGATTTGTAAATCGTTCATTATTCCCATCATACTCAAGAACTTTATTGTGATTACTGAAGCGAATGGCCACATTTCCGAGCAGCATTGTTTTTGTTAATGCCGCTGCGTATTCGAAGTTGGACGTGGTTTCTCCATCATTTTTTATTGCACGTGTCCACTCTTCATAAATTCCGGGAGATCGTTCCAGTATCTTTCTTGGTTGCCCTATATTATCAAGGTTTGATTCAGGGATGAACCGTGGATTGTCGCCGTAGACATCAGCCATAAGCATTCCTTCAGATCCGTAAAAAATCATACCGCCGCCATTTGCTCCCATCTGTTTACCCTGCTCCAGCTCTTTTGGGCGAGGAGGCATAATTCCTCCATCAAACCAAGAGAGTTTTACCGGAGGTCGACCGTTTCTTTCAGGAAATTCATAGTGTACAGAAGATCCCTCGGGGTATGATGCACTGGTAAATGGCGTGCAGCTTGCATGAACCGCAGTGGGTTTGTCCAGATCGAGTGCCCAATAGGATTGATCAACAATATGAGCTCCCATATCTCCCAGTGACCCGGCTCCAAAATCCCAGAATCCTCTCCATCTAAACGGAGCATAAGCGGGATGATAGGGACGAAATGGTGATGGGCCAACCCAAAGATCCCAATTCATGGTCCCCGGTACCGCAGGAATTTCATCGGGGTAATTCATGGTACTTCCCTGTGGCCAATATCCACGAGGTCGATCGGTCCATGTGTGAACTTCATGAACATCACCAATTGCGCCCTGACGAATCCATTCTACAATTTTGTACGTTCCTTCGCGAGCATGACCCTGATTCCCCATTTGTGTTTTCACGCCTGTTTCTCTTGCAACATGTGCCATTCGGTTTGATTCATATATAGTTCGGGTAAGAGGCTTTTCCACATATGCATGTTTACCCATTTCCATTGCATAAATGCCGATTGCGGCGTGATTATTATCAGGTGTGGAAATGACAACAGCATCAATCTCCGGTTCCTTGTCCAGCATTTCCCGGAAGTCGATATATTTTTTGGCCTTTGGATAGGTGCCAAAAACCTGAGCAGCGTAATCTTCATCAACATCACAAAGTGCATAAATGTTTTCGCCGAGTTCAGCCAAATTACGTGTGTTGGTTCTCCCCATTCCACCAATTCCGATGCTGGCAATATTTAAACGATCACTAGGAGCTACAAAACCGGTGCCTCCGAGAACGTGTCGCGGAACAAACATAAATCCGGCGGAAGCCATCGCTGCCTGACCCAGGAATTTTTTTCTGGAAATACTGCTGTCCGTTTTAGGTGAGGAATCAATTTTCTTGGGATCAGACATAGGTCAAAGTTTTGTGTTTATGTTGAGGAGAAATTTTGTAAGTCAAAACTAAAATAGACTCTTCGTAGATAAATTCAAGAGAAAATTCTTCAAAACTTACCGAGTTTAAAAAATAGAATGGAGTTTATTTAAATGCAGAAGGGCTGGAAAAGTAAAATCTCGAAATGTTTATTAATGATTTCTTTTCAATGACTTTGGGAGGTATCCTTTTCGGATAATTAAGATAAAGATGGAAGCATAAAAACGGCTTCCATCATTTGAAGATTTAGTCTTTTAAAATATTACAGACAGCATTTGTAAAACTCTCTGTTGTTCCTTGTCCTCCAATATCCATTGTGCATTTCTCTTTATGATCGAGCAGAACTGCATATACCGCTGAACGAATTTTTTCAGCTGCTTTTCTTTCGCCCAGATAATCGAGCATCATCAATGCAGAAAAAAGCATTGCAATTGGGTTGGCTTTATTCTGGCCGGCAATATCAGGTGCTGAGCCATGAACGGCTTCAAACATTGCGGCATCATCACCAATATTTGCTGAACCGGTAACTCCCAGGCCACCCACGAGTCCGGAGGCAAGATCTGAAAGGATATCACCAAAAAGATTTGTGGTAACAATTACATCAAATTGTTGGGGATTCATTACCATCTGCATGGCCATGTTATCAACAATTAGATCCTGAAATTCGATGTCCGGGTAATTTTTGGATACTTCTTTGCCCACCTTTAGAAAAAGTCCGGTAGTGAGTTTTAGAATGTTTGCTTTATGAACCAGTGTAACTTTTTTGCGATTATTATTTTTAGCGTACTCAAATGCAGCGGTTATAATTTTTTTGCTTGCACTTTCAGTAACAACCGCAATACTTTCGGCATGCGTTTCTTCCTTATCAACCCAATGCTCTTTGCCAATATATAATCCCTGTGTGTTTTCACGAAAAAGCACGAGATCTACATTCTTGAAATTGCTGTTCACGTTCGGGACAGATTTTGCCGGCCGAATGTTGCTGTATAGATCAAACTTTTGGCGTAATGCAACATTGATAGACCGAAATCCGGCACCAACAGGTGTGGTTAAAGGACCTTTTAGTGCAATCCGATATTTCTTTACAGCTTCAAGAGTCTCATCCGGTAGTGGATTACCTGTTTCATTAAAAACCGATTCTCCTGCTTTTGCTTCTATCCAATTAATATCCACATTGGTTGAGTTGAGAATGGTGGTGACAGATTTAGTGATTTCAGGGCCAATTCCATCTCCGGGTATTAATACAATATCGTGCATCTTAGTTTTTCTCTTTTACGATTCAAATTTTCTTTTGTCAAAGATAAGTAAAACGATAGTTCTTTGTTGATGGAGAAAAGATTCAAAAA
>JBGTFX010000342.1:0-4097 GCA_041747055.1 Balneolaceae bacterium | reverse complement strand
GCAATAAGTTCGGCCCCGCTATCCAAATGAAAGTGGACGGGCAGGTTCCGGTGCTCGTAGGCAATATCGGTAAACTTGCCGCTTTGGGATTTCATATTGCCGTTGGGGTCGTAGGTGAAGCTTGAACTGAAGGCATCCCAGTTGTGAATTTGTCCTGCGGCGTCACTGGTACTGCTAAGCCGGTTGTTAGTCCCGTAATTGTAACTCAGGTCATCGACCAGCGTTCCGGCATCATCGCGGCGCTGGAGGGAGAGGATGTTGCCGGCGGCGTCGTAGCTAAGCCCGTTTACATCAAAGGAGGTACTTTCCGTGCCGGATGAACTGTAACGATAGTCCGCTCCCGTCAGGCGGTTCAGAGCGTCATAACTATACAGGTACCGGTAATCGTTATGGCCCGTTAAATCAATGTCCGGGTTGTAAAAGCGCGACATGGCAATGTTTCCGATTTTTTGGTAGCTGTAGGAAGCAGATTATTTCCTTTTCTGCATACAAGGTTAGGACGCTCATCCGAACTATGTTCCTTTTTTTTAACCCGTAACACGGCTTCCATCAGGCAGAAATCCTGTTCTGCCCACATATATATGTTTGAGTAATTCCAAATCCTTTCTCAAAAATGCTTGGTTTGGTGCAATCCAAGGCTCGGCCCGTATTATGTTTTCAATCATTTTTCTTTTTTACCTGAATCCAGACGTCCAATATTTGGGAATCCCCAGTTATACTCCAAAGATACTCCCGAAAGATGCTCCTCAAGTACGGCATCCACCTGTTCCGCGCAGAGTGAAGTAATTACCAGCTCTTCTCCATTCTTCATCACAATTTTTGCATAATGAAAGAATTCCATTGCTGAAAATGCCACATTAAATCTGGGGTTATTCCCCGACATGAAAATTTCAATTTTTTTGATTTCATCTACTGAATATCGATCAGAATTGCCATTTTTTCTAACCTCAATAGAGTTTGAATATATCCTGAACTCCTCCCCTTTATTTATTTTGTAGTATGAATATGTAAAATAAATAATTGGTGCCCAATCTATAATTATTACAATAACTAACAAAAAAGGGACAAATTTAATCCATTCAGACCCTTCCGAAAAATAGGCAACTATAATGGATAAAGTGATTAAACCTATTATTTCACGCTGGTATAAGCCACGGAAGTTTTTTAAGGATGGTTTAAGTATCATCGCCATATTGGGTAACCCTGTTTGAGGCCTTGTATAAATTGATTGAATTGAAACATGAAGTCTCTTTTTTGGCGTTGTATATTTTGCCTGGGAACATGGCGGTTATCATATGCATATTCACCAGAAACAAATGCAACACCCACTCCTGCACCGATCAGAGTACCTTTAGGGCCAAACGCTGATCCATATTTTGCTCCTAACATAATTGGTGTACCATAGGATAAAGCCATTCCAGTTGCTCTATAAGCAAATCGGGAACGACTAACATCTGGATTGTCGTAATCTTGATATAATGAATATCCCGCAATAAAAAATCCAGCTCTAGTGGCGCTCCTTCTGCCCAAACTGGCAAGTCCTACTCCTACAGATCGTTGAGCACTTGAAGTAGCGGTATTTTGAGATGAGCTTATTTCAATAGTAGCAAGCAGGCCAGCCGCTGCATCACCACAATTTAGTCCAATGCAGGTTGGTTTGTTTTTATCAAGTTTTTTATCCGGGTCCTGATGTTTCTCTTCCGGTTCAGTACCCGAACAATGTTGCTGGTATAGATTCTGGGCAGCTTCTCCTTCATAACTTCCGGCAGAAGCATTTATTAATTCTGCACACAACCCGGTTGGATCGTTATATCGTAACGGATTATTCAATACATACGCATAAGGTGTCCACCCCGGATACTGATCCGCCAACGGATCCACACTCAAAAACCGTCCCATAGCCGGGTCGTAGTACCGTGCCTTGAAATAGTCCAGGTTAAAGCCGGGTTCATTGTCTCGCAGCTGGCCGGTAAACTGCTCGCGGGTTAGTGCTTCACCTTTTGAACGACCCGGCATCGTTAAGCCCGAATGATTTTCAGGAAAATTCAAAGAAAACTGGTTGAGACGTGAGAAATATGTAAGCTCTTTAATTTAGATTGTACTTCTTCAAAATATAAAAACCTAATATTGTATATAAAATGTATGATAAAAATAAAAAGCTCGTAATAATTAATGGTATTCTTTCAAGAAGAATATGAGTGTATATCCCTAAAAGGATACTGCCCAGTAAAGCGTATTCTGAATATTTTAAAAGGTCAAAATGTGAAGTCTTCATCTCAAAATAATCATCATGTTGCATAATATAATGTTTCAAAAGATGAAGACGATTAAAAAGATGAATAATAAAGGAAGAGAAAATAATTGTTAAATATAAAAAGGGAATAAATTCGATGATACTGTAGTCGTAAAGAATGACTAAAGTAGAAGATAACAATACAAAAATGTTACTGATTAAAAACTTTCTCGTCATTCATGTACCTTTTTGTTTCCAAACCGTGCTGAAAAAAAGTAATCTAAATACAAAATTAAATAAATGAACAAGGAAGTAGCCGATGAAATGAACAGGAAATAATCAATAGATTCATTGCTAAAAACAAAATAAACAAAAACTGATATGGAAATATAAGATTCAATAAATATGCTTAACATATAGTATCTCTTGTAAGCTAACTCAAGGTTATCCTCTCTTATTATTCCGTGCAAACTACCTTTTGGATAGCAAACAAAGAATAAAATCAAGAAAGTCACCGATATGGCAGCTAAATACTCCATCTTGATCAGGCTATATAGCCAGTTGTCAGACATAATCATTGTTAAGAAAGACCACATTAAAAGATTACCGGTTACAAGTACATAAGTTTTTGTCATTAGCAAGTTTTGAATATGTCTAAATTAAGTAATTGTTAATACCATAAATCAACTCTGTTATTTTATCATACTAACAATCTGACCCTTCGTTTTGTCTACAATCTAAAATCCTTTGGGTTTCACGTTCTAGTTCCCTGTCTTCTTGCCTCTGGGCCTCTAATTGCCGTTCTGATGAGTCAGATATATCAGAAGTGATTTGATTTAAAAAAGCAGCTGTTGCTGTACCAATTCCTACACCACCAATAATTTTCCATAAATTGCCATTGTTTCCTCCCATATTATGAAAATTATTAAATCTGTCACCCTGTGATTGCCTTTTCATAGAATCATTAAATGGATTACCGGGATCACCTTGCAAGGTTCCCGCCTCAAGTTGACTCTGGTTAGGAGGCCAGATTTCTACTAAATTATCAAATTCTACATTCTGAGTCACATTGTGAACAGTATAAGCACCGGCTGCAACAGCGGCAGTTATAACTGTTGCTTTTACGGCTGCATAAGTTACTGTTGCACCTTTTATGACAAAGGGAATTGCCGGAATCAAAAAAGGTACTTTCCCATCAGGATCAACGAAACTTAATGGACTGTTGAAAGCATATGAATAGGGTGATTCACCAATTAAACGCCCATTGTGTAGCTCAAATAAATCAGAAGTAGATTTTTCATTCAATATCGGATCCACACTCAAAAACCTTCCTATCGCCGGGTCGTAATAACGTGCTTTGAAATAATCCAGGTTAAAGCCGGGTTCATTGTCTCGCAGCTGGCCGGTAAACTGTTCGTGGGTTAGCGCTTCACCTTTGGATCGTCCCGGCATCGTTAATCCGAAGGGATAAAAGTCATGGGCTTCCTTCAGTAAGCCATCATTACCAACTACCATCCGTGTACTACCCAGGTGGTCTTTGAGGTAGTACCGCCGGGTATTGGCGGTGGAAATAGCACCACTACTTGCTTCAATCCGTCCAAATTGATCCGTGCCGAACAGGTTCATGTGGCTTAATCCGTCCTGGTCTATCACCGCAAGGGTCTGCAACCCGTTGGTTACATAAAAGCTCCACGCCCCGCCGGAGGATTCTTTTAGGATGCGTTGTCCTTCGGCGTTGTAGTTGGCAATAAGTTCGGCCCCGCTATCCAAATGAAAGTGGACGGGCAGGTTCCGGTGCTCGTAGGCAATATCGGTAAACTTGCCGCTTTGGGATTTCATATTGCCGTTGGGGTCGTAGGTGAAG
>JBGTFX010000341.1:0-2613 GCA_041747055.1 Balneolaceae bacterium | reverse complement strand
ATGCCGGCATTTGACGAGGAAACATTCGGTCCCTTGGCCGCCATTATACGCGCAAAAGATGAGGATGAGGCGTTCGAACTTGCAGCCAACTCGAAGTATGGTCTTGGAATATCACTTTTCACATCTGATATTGAAAATGCCCGTAGACATATTGGAAATGCACCTGACGGAGCATTCTTCATAAACGAACTGGTTAAATCCGATCCGCGTCTTCCTTTTGGCGGTACCGGCAAATCGGGGTATGGAAGGGAACTTTCCCGTGAAGGAATTCATGAATTTGTGAATAAGAAAACGGTGTATATAAAGAAGTGAATTTGCAGATTTCTCCTTTATAACCGGCTCGAATGCTTTTTTGTTAAAAATTAAATTGGTCCTCTGGAGGTTGTTTCTAAGAAGTAAGATCTTCCCGGAACTTTTATAAACAGTAACCCGTTGTACCTAATGAACTTGACCCCTTAACGTTGGGTTTCGTAAATTTAACTCAAATAGAAATTAAATTAACGGAGATATAAACTATGGCTATTAAACTTTTATCTAAAGTTGTAAATGGTGTTAAAGGTGGAATTACATCCACCATCAAAGGTGCAGCTGATGTAAGCTCAACTATTGTTAATTCAGTTAAAGATGTGGCAGTTACAACCATTAAAGGCACAAGTGACTTGGTCGTCAAGGGTATACAGCTGCCGGCCTCCATCGTTAAAGGTGCTATCGACGGAATAGCCAACATTGGTGTTTCACTTATTAAGGCAATTAAAGGAATCGTAAATGGTGCTGTACAGGGTGCCATGTCGGAAGGTATGGATCAGAATGAAGCCGTTACAGGAGCCGTACAGCAGGCTATATACAGTGCTAAGGAGTTGGGAGAAAATGTAGCCTCAGTTGCTGTAGAATCTGTTAAAGGAGCTGTTAACGGTGTTAAACAGGTCGGCGGTGATTCTGTAGGAGCAACGAAAACTGCAATTGTGGCAGCGCTTGAGGCCGCACGAGATATCGGTGGCGGAAGTGTTGATGCCGTAAAAGCATCCCTGATTGACAGTGTTGACGGTGCCAAGAAAATTCTTGATGAGATCAAGAAAGACAAAGAACCTGCCTGATAAACCGATTATTTATAAACTAAACAAAAATGGGAGCATAGGCTCCCATTTTTTTTCGAGGTACGATTATAAGGTAATGTGTAGTCTAAAGCATATTTTGATCTTTTGATGTCCCGAGCAATGTTCCTTCCATATTGTTACCAAAACTGTACTGCAGCTTATGAGAAACCAACAGACTTAGGAAAGCAAAAGCGGTAAAAAGGAAAAATCCGATCTGCAGGCTGGAGCTATTCGTTGTAAGTATTTCTACCTGAATGACCATCTTTTCTAAATCTTTCAGTTGTTCAGAAATAATCCCTGAGAAGCCAATATAGGCCATAAAAATGGCAACAACCATTACATCTGCCATAGACCATTTAGCAGTTTTGAAAATCAGAAATTTAACTACCGAATTATTTCGAAGCCTATCTGAATAGACGAACAAGACAGAAGATATCAGTTTAGAGAGAGGAAAAACCACACTGAAAGCCAACACCAGAATTCCGACTCCTACCACTTCAGGTTTACTGTTATGTGTCGAAAGCCTCTTTATTGCTACAGGCAATTTTCACTTCTATTATCTGTTATAAATTTGTATTTTCTAGACAGACTAGATGAAAATGGAGGTGTATATGATCACGAAATCTAAAAAATGGCAATTACAGGAAGCTAAAAACAGATTTAGCGAAGTCGTACGTAAGGCATCCGAAGAGGGGCCTCAAACGGTTACAAAACATGGAAAAGACAGCGTAGTGGTGCTATCGGCTGAAGATTATCGAAAATTAGAACAACCGAAAACGTCATTGGTTGAGTTTTTTCAAACATCACCCCTTTCAGAGGTTGAGATTGATCTAAAGCGAGATAAATCTCTTTCTCGTCAAGTTGACCTATGAGCTATTTGATTGACACTTGCTGCATTTCCGAATTGGTTAAAAAGAAACCAAATCAAACTGTTGTGAAATGGTTCGCCGATCAGGATGAACTCTCCATGTTTTTAAGCGTCATTACGTTTGGCGAATTGAGAAAAGGGATTGAAAAATTACCCGATTCGAAAAAGAAGAAAGAGTTAAATCGATGGGTAAAAGAGGACCTAAAACACCGCTTCAAAAACCGAATCCTCAACATAAATTTAGAAGACGCGAATAAATGGGGTGAGATTTTGGCTACAGCGGAAAAAAATGGCAGACCCCTTCCGGCAATTGATTCATTCATTGCTGCTACAGCCCTGGTGCATGACTTTTCGGTTGTTACAAGAAATACGAAGGATATGGAAGGTTCAGAAGTTGAGGTAATTAATCCCTGGATCTATGAACCGAACACATAACCAGCGGTTCGTGCGGATTCGTTTTGGCTTCGGATCTTTGGAAAATGGATCGTCTCACCGCACAACCGCCAAACCGTTATATTAACTAATACTACGTCATGAAGTTATCTGCCAGTCACGGAAAGAAAATATCTGAACCAACAGATCAACAAATAAATCATGCAATTGAGGACATTGAAGATAATAATGGTAGTTTCGTGATTTTAGACACAGACA
>JBGTFX010000340.1:0-10948 GCA_041747055.1 Balneolaceae bacterium | reverse complement strand
ACGAAGGTTTGGGTGAAACATTTATCCGAAATGACGCTTGGGCTTCAGCACAGTCGGCCGGTGCTGCTCATCATTTGGAATACGAAGTGGCAGCCGCTATCGGATCGATTCATGCACTCCAAAATGAACATCAAAGACTGGTGGAAGCCGGAATCCGGGCACTTTATAATGCTGCATCGAGTCTGGATCCAAACTTTGAACAATTTGAACGGGCTATCCGGGATAACCGTACAGACTGGCTGCCAGGCCCCCACCCAATGATGCTTGCCGACCTGATACGGGTGCAGTCGAATCTGTTCGAAGAGTATGATCAACTATTTACACTCAGTGAAGAGCATTATGGAGATGCGATTGAAATCAGGGGCTCCTGTTCGAATTAATTAATGTGCTCTTTTATTCTTGATATTTTGCTGAATTACAGATTTCAAGCCCTACTTACAAATAACAAAAACAAATAGGAGATATTCATGGTCTTTTGGCTTTTAATAGTTACTCTCTTGGTATCCTTGATTGTATGCTCTTTAGTTGTTTACATTTTCAAGAAGCCAATTGAAAACATTCTTTCTCGTTTGGTTTCCGACTCCCTTAGCAGTGCATGGAGCCGATATATAACTTTCGCCATATACATAGTTGGTGTTTCAGGCGGAGTAAATATCTATCAACTGGAGCGGTATATAACACCGCGTTCAGCGGATCAGAATATAATCGATATGAACCTGGACCGTTGGGTAATTGAGGTATATCGAACCATTATCGAAACACTTCAGGATATTGCATGGATGCTACTGATATTTTTCATTTTCGCGTTGATTGCGTACGTGATACTCAGAGGTTTTGAGCTCAAGAACTCCACGCCAAAGAACTGATAACCCATTTATGAAGCTGGCCACAACAATCTTATTAATTTTATCCGTTTTTCATTTGGAAAGTGAAATACAGGAATCATACGACATCAAAAAGGCAGAATCATATTTTTCTATGCTCATTAACCAGGATTACCAAAATGAGTCACGCCGGCTATTGGAGGAGTGTGGAGGTTACAATTCAGCCTGCTTTGGCGAGAAAATGAACCCAATTGAGTGGAAGTTAGCAGATGTTAGTGAATCACCGGATGCAAACGGCTCCATAATTGGTGAAATAGTCGCTTATTTGTATGTCGGTTCGGAGAAATATTCAGGCTTGCAAATAGGGTTAGGCTTCAGGCCAACGGGCAGGGAAGATCTTGTGGATTGGATGAGGCAGATTGGAGACTGGGGATATGGCATTAACTTTTACATTTTTAGACTCGTGGACAATTGGATTCAGCTCCCTTCTGATCCGTTTCCGAAGTCAGCATGGATTCGAACAGATAATCCAAACTTCAATATTAGAGTATATTCAATTAAGGACATGCTTTTGCGACTGCCGGAGGTACCTTCTACCAATATCGAGAGTCGGGAGCAAGAGCAGCTGTTATCCGGAAATTACCTCATCGTTGATGTAACTGCTAAACATGTTGTAGTCAGGCCTGAGATTCCATCTGATATGCCTTGCGGTGAAGATATTACAGATCCTTCCCCGCTGCCGCCAACGTACGAAATTGACAGAAAGGAAATGTTTGATACTAATAATAAGCCTCGATTTTTTGTTGCGTACCCCAGAGGTTGTTGATTTTCATTTATCGCATCCTTTGGCAAAAACATTTAATTCGTCCTGCTTTTAGTCTTCCAGGTACTTTAGTGGAGTTTCAACATCATAAAAAGCAGATTCAATGGCTAACTGATTTAGTAATTTGTTGTGGCCTGCACCATAAACCACAAGAATTCGATCCTCCGGAGATTCTGTGAAACGAATGATATTTGATAAGATCTTCAGATTTCTTCCATACCACCAAGACAGATAATTGGCACCTACATATTCATCTCCCCGGCCTATACGGAGAAGATTAAAATATCCCTGATGGTCGCTGTTTATTTCTTCCGGCTGATTCATAGCGATCAAGTTTTCAATTATAGATCGAGATGCTATATTTTTAGCCATTCTGCTTGCTATATCTTCATTATCCTTATACAATTCGCCAAGATATTCTTTTAAATCAGGATGGTGCTGTGAATAGGTTTCATAGTTGTATAAGGGATCATCAGGCCAAATGCCCCAATCAATGCAATACACTTCTTTATGGCTCAATTTCTTTGCCAAACGAAATCCTATTTGATCAATTTCATTTCTTGTGAGTTCATAGCTGCCTGCCCTGTAATCATTAAATCTTTTGTGGATTCTATCATTGTTTTCAAAGTTACATTCCAGAGCTATTTTGGTAGGATTGAATTTTTCAAGCTTTTCAATTAATTCAATTAATTGTTCTTGTCTATGTGGCGAAGTAATATCATCGACTTCTATGTTGATGACATTACTGGTCGTTGTTGCCATATGATAGGTACCTAATATTACCAATTTAGGTTTTACCTCAGCATTTTGGTTTACGTTTCCAAGTTGAGCTTTTAAAGGGATTGGAAGGCTTACAAAAAGTAGAATTATGGAAATGAGGATTTTGGCAGTAATATTCATCATCAAGAAATATGAATTTAATTAAAAAAAGGTTGTGCACGATTTTGCAAAGCCTGCAGATTAATACGCAGAAGTGATCTGTAGGTTACAGAAGATTAGTACACTATTATCCTGAGTATATCCTTAATTAACCCGGAAATCACGACAGAAAATTTAATACCTTCCCGATGTGAATTGAGTGATTATTTGCAAATCGTGTTTCGTTTTAAATTTTTTTGAAAAAAATATAGGTGTAACGCTGTATTGAAGTGTATTAGCAATAACAATAATCCTTTTCATTATAAAAAATCAGATTTATGAAGACTCTATTCAATGGCATTTTTACTTTAACCTTATTGATTCTATTTGCAGGATGTTCAGTAGTTGAAACAAGTGACGATCCTGTGCTGGATGATTCTTTCTTTGAAAGTGCTGAAGCTTTGGAAATGAGTCTTGTTTCAGATGGCTTGGTAACCATAGAACAGTCTCAATCCGGCAGTTACAGATTTGCCGAAAAGAGCAATGAGGTAATTAATGATTCCGAGTCTTTTGAAGCTCTTTGGAATGATCTTCATGCCAATCAGAGCTCACTTCCGGAACTTCCCGAAGTTGATTTCAGCGTATATACTGTAATTGCATCCATGATGGGAATTCAAAACTCTGGCGGCCATTCAATTGAGATTCAAAACGTTGCTGAAGCCGATAACATTATTGGCGTAAAAATTGAAGAAAGGCAACCGGGTTCCGGCTGCTTTACAACCGGCGCTTTAACTTCCCCTTTTCATATTGTTAAAATTTCCAAACAGTCAAGAAAAGAATTCCTATTTACCACAAACCGTACAATTTTTGAATGTGAATTGGAGTAAGCAAACTGTACTACTTGGGCTTGTAACTAAAGAATATTCTTCAAACGGGGGATATTCTTTTATTTTTTTTTAGTTCGTTAAAACTTTTCACCCCGCTGTTTCGTCTTCACGTTAAACGAATTATATCCACATTATTAATTATAAATCATGTAATACTATGGAAAAAAGAAAGCGGTTTCCAATGAAAAAAATTCAATTATATACTACAACGTTCATATTTGTTCTCTTTTTTGGATTGTCCGGTTCCCTGAGTGCATCAAATGACCAGACACCGATTGATCTAGAAACCAACCATCAAAAAATTTCTTCAGATGGCTACCAAACTGACATCTCCTTTGAACCTCAAGTAACATTTAGAGAATCAGATGATGTTATTTTTGGTGGTATTTCTACCGCTGTAGTAGATCAAAACGGCCGTGTTTTTATGGCTGATAATACCCAGCATAGAGTTCACATATTCAATCCGGATGGATCGTACCTAAGGAGCTTAGGACAACAAGGACAGGGACCCGGTGAATTCGCATCCGTCACAAATTTATTAATTGATAACAAGTACCTTCATGTAGCAGATCATATGCAGAGGAGAATCTCCGTTTTTGATCTCTCGTCGCTCACATTTTCTCACGATTTATCATTAACGCCTGGACAGGAGAATACACGAAGTCAAACCCGTGGGCAAGGTATGATGGCAAGTGGAATGGCAACATTTCCGCGTCAGGTAAACCTTTTCAGTGATGGGAATTACCTGGTAACATTTACAGCTATGGGCGGGCCCGGAGAGGGCGCACAAGTTGTGATGGCGCCTGATGGAAAAACTATTGATACAGGCCGCTTTGAAATAAAAGAATCAGGATTTCTAACGAGCAGTCGTCAAGGCAGTAGTTTCGGTATGTTTTCCATTCCGGATATTACCCCTACTACATTTATCTCCATTCCCGGAACCGGCAAATTGTTTGTAAATCATAGCACGAAACTTGAAATACAGCTGTTTAATGAAGACGGATCACTGATCCGAACATTTTCCAAGCCATACAAACATCACGAATTAAAGCGTGAGCAGGTCATAGCAAGAGTTGAGGCAGGTTCCGGTTCCGAAAGGTTAATGGCTGCAATGCAAAGAGTGGATCTGCCTGAAGAATGGCCTGCGGTGAATCGCATGATTGCCGACAAACAAAACCGGGTTTGGGTCTCCACCAATACCGAAGATCATAAATTAAAAAACTGGATTGTTTTTGACGAGCATGGCAACCAGCTGGCGGAGTTTACCTGGCCTTCCACAAAAAGAGTAGTCCATGTGCAAGATAATTACCTGTACACTTTGGAACAGGATGAATTTGAATTACCACTGGTTGTAAAATATACTTTCAAAATTGGTTAATGCATAAATAACCCGGCTGTTTTTAATGCAACCTCAAATCAGGATACAACCCTTGAATTAGCTGATCGTAAAGAATTTTACAAAAATGCTATATTTTTGGAGTTAATTTTTACCTATTTAACGTAAGTTCGAGATAAGAGATTGTTAAAGAGTGTCCCCCTTCGAAGGGGGCAATGGGGGGATGAAAAAGTCGTTAATTCAAAGCTTAACAAAGAATATCTGAGCAAAAACTTAACTCAGCGGGTCATCCCCCTGGGCTCTTACGAGCCTTTTCCCCCTTCGAAGGGGGACTTTTTCAGCCTCATTTCCTTATGTCTAACTCACGTTATTTATAAATACTTAAACGTTTTTTTTAATTGTTAATTAGTCCCTTACTCTTATGAAAAAAGCATACATAAACCTGCTAAGTGTACTATCTATATTAATTATAGCTATTAATCTACAAGGCTGTTCTGAGAGTGTTCCGGATTTAGTGGATAGTTCACCCCCAGACTATGTAATAGCAGGAGAAGACAATCAGGACTTTGTAGAATCATTTGTACCTGCATCAGAAGAAATAGAATTTGAACTGATAGCAGATACTGACTCCTTTATACATTATTCAGCATCATTTGATCTTAATAACGATCAGGAGATTAATCTTATATTTAATTTATTTATGCCAAAAGATGATGAAAGTAATGTTCTGTTGATAAAACCATTGAACGGTTTACAAACACCTGTCCGGTCTGATCTTGATGCCATTGAAGACGATAATATGTTTGTAGACCAGGTATTTTCATTTCCGATAACCAGGGCTGTGGAAAAAGGTGTTAAGATTAAAACTGAAGATTTTGATTGGATTACAGAAAGGGATCTATTTGCTCTTTCACAAATCAGAAATTCAGCGGGTACACCTTCCGGTATTCGACCGTTTGGAGATCGGTCATTTTTACCCATCCAATTTCAGGGTAATATTGGGTACATAGAATTTGAATTAAATTTTGATACCCCTAATGAGGAATTACCTTCTTTAAGTTATGTGAAAACTGCAGTTTTAAATGTAGAACCCTAATAAGTTTCAGTGAAGGTAATTAAGGTTGGGGTTGCAGAAAGCTGCCACTTCCCATCGCCGGATCAGATCACCGCGCAACCATGGATCCCGACAAAGTAATTCCATCCACCGGGTGCGCCGATGAAAAGGCTACCTACCGTCGTAAATGTCCCGACGGTGACCGATTCGAACAACCAGGATTACAATCTTATCATCCTGGATTTGACTGATTATCCGGTAGTCGCCTACCCTGTAGCGCCACAAGCCTTTCATTCGGCCTTTCAGGGAGGTTCCGGTTCTTCGCGGGTCTTCATCGGTGGCCAGAGTTCCGCGCAGCCATTTCAGAATCCGGCTCAGGGTTTGCGGGTCTAACCTTCGGAGTTCTTTGCGGGCTCGGTTATCAAATGCAACTGCGGCAAAAAACTAATTGTCCTCTTTTGCGTTTATTCATTATTATTAACCAATCATTAATGCCAGATTCTATGAAAGAGATTATCCTAAGAATTCCCGACCAAAAAGTAGATTTTGTATTGGAACTCATTAAGCAATTAGGGTTGGAGGTTTCCTCCGAAGAACTGGAAATTCCTGAAGAGCATAAAGCCATTGTCAGGGAACGTATCAAAAAATCCAAGGCAAATCCTGAGCGCCTGTTGAACTGGGATCAGGTAAAGGATAACTTTAGGCTCGATTAATGGCGTTCACCATTAAAATTGAACCGGAAGCCGAACACGATATCCGGGAAGGGATTGATTGGTACAATGAACAGCAGCCCGGCTTAGGCAGGGAATTCCACGCAGCAGTAAAAGCTTATCTCAACAAAGTGAACGAATCCATTTTACCAGGTAAGATAACCTGAAACACCTGAAAGGAGAGTATAAATCAAAATGAGTTTTTGACTTTCTGAATAATTTCCAGAAGCGCTTGCTGTTTCAAAAGATTAAATTTTGTTTTTATCAAGGATTTTCTGATCGTCACAATTTTATTACATCTCACTTCAGATTGAACTGGCAGGGATTCTTTTGTATCCTTCTCTTTTAGATGGTAAGAAAACTCATTTTCACGGATCGTACTTGTAATTGGACAAATTAAAACATCTTCATCAAGGTTATTGGATTTCTGATTTGAAACGATAACTGCCGGGCGGTATTTATACTTTTTAAGTTTATCTGAAAAAGGATAGGGTACAATAATGATATCTCCCTGTTTATACATATCCCTTTTGTTTGAAAAACTCGTCCCAATGTTCGTTTACAGGATTATCCCACAACTCTTTAACAGATTCTTCAGAGAGTTGGGTCAATCCGGATGATTCTTCAACATCATCAAAAGATAACTCATCCTCTAAAATCAGCTTTTTTATCTCCTTACGGGTTTTTTCCGGCAACGTTTTGTACAATTCAAGCAGGGCTTTTGCCTGACGGTTTATTTTATTTTTTGTAATCATTTTTCTTTACCTGTAAAAAATATTTTATCCGTTGATAATAAGTCAATATATAAGAATCGTAATCAATAATCACACTACATTAAAATTTTGAAGCCGTAATATGCCGCTATGAGCGCGGCGACGCCATCCCGTCGGTGGAGATAGCCAAAAAGATTGCCGACACGTTCGGGGTCACCCTGGATTACCTGGTTGGTGAGGGGCAGCTGGCCGCCTTCGACAAACAGACCCTGCGGCGCCTGGCCGAGATCGAACAGCTCCCGCCCGAACAGCGCGAAAAACTCTTCTACCTGATCGACGCCGTCATCCGCGATGCCAAAACACAAAAGGCTTACGCATCATAAAAAAGCCAACCCAAAGTGAGCTGGCTTATATCAGGTTGTGTCCTTTTAGAAAAGTATAGTCGTTTATTTTAGTTCATGGTAGTCTTCAAACTCCCATTTACCATATCTGGATAGTTTATTGGCAATTTCTTCCCAATTCTCTCCACCAGTTTCATCGCAAATTTTAAAAATAGCTGATTCAACCATCTGCCAATCAAATTGATCTACAATTATGAGGTGACGACCAAATCGGTAATTCTTCTCTTTAACAATTGCAGAGAGTTTTTTGACAGTGCATACATAAAACGTAAACGTATCAGCCGCTTCCGTTCCATCATCTAAGCCAATATCTGCCTGTAAAACAATCCAACAATTTTCGGGATCTTCCGGCAGGGATGGATCTCCTTCCGGAAGATCAATGCTGTAAATTCCTTTTAATTTAGCTTTCATTATTGTTGAATGATGTCAATATGAGCGTTTCTGATTTGGATTTTTTCTCCCTGGGCATTGATGGTAAACTCCTCTATGTTTGCTTGAACTCTGCCAGCTGCTTGTCCCTTTGTCTTTTCTGCAGGAAGTCTGAATACTCGCGATCCATCTTGACTCCGGAACCCTATTACTTTATCTCCTTGCTTAATGGAGATCAACAAATTTCTTGTCAAGCTCTAAGGACTGCCATTCATCACTCATAAACCTTTGCAGCAAGTAGTATTTCAGCAAATAGCTTCCAGCTTGGTTCTTCCTCCTCAGCTTCATAATTGTATCCATAAAGACCTTCTAAATAAAAATCTAACCTATCATTTTCCCATGAATCTTTATTGTTGCGATAATCATCTATCAATAGCCTTAAAAACTTTTCAAAATCCTTCCGAGTTTTGATTTCATTTGCGAATTCGTAAATGTTCATAGCTTTGTATAATTTTTGTTATTGACCTCTAATACGTACCGTTGTTCCATCGGTCTTTCCTTCGAAGTAATCACGAAATTTAAATAATTGATCTTGTGGTATCTCATCAAGTTTTTCAAAACGAATTGGAACACCAGCTTCTTGAAAAGCATTTAATCGCCTATTATCCAGTGTGAAAGTTTTACCGTCTAATTCAACAATACGAATCGCTGGAACAGAAGAAGGATCAATTGTACCGTCTTTTAATCCACGGACTAAATCACTAATCTTACCTCCTTCACGGAAAGTACCACTAATACTTCCCTGACTGAATAAAATATTATTCGGATCAATTGCACCACTCTTTGGTAGTTTCGCAAATAATATTGCATCATCCCCAAACTTCGCCAATCCCTTCAGCATAGAAGCTCCAAACTTAATCCCCGCTTTGGTTCCTCCACTTATCGGATTCGGGTCTATGGTAAAAGGATCGGGATCTCCTGAAGCTTCATTAAAAACAGCTCCTAAAAATAAAATTGCCGCTTTTGCAGGATTACCTGCTGCAAAAGCTATTTTGGATTTCTCAAATGTGGCTCCCGGGAATAAATTAATCCGAATAGGGCTTAGTGAACCAATAGGCATTCGTCCATCCGGATCAGTAAAAACAAGGGGATTGTTAAAGGTATAATGATAAGGAGTCCAAGATGGCATCTTATCCGCTAGCGGATCCACGCTCAAAAACCGTCCCATCGCCGGGTCATAATACCGCGCCTTGAAATAGTCCAGGTTAAAGCCGGGTTCATTGTCCCGCAGCTGGCCGGTAAACTGCTCGCGGGTTAGCGCTTCCCCTTTTGAACGTCCCGGCATGGTTAGCCCGAATGGGTAAAGTATCATTACATCAGAAAATATTATTTAGGTATAATCATTAAAGTTGTCATCAAATTTATTGTTTATCAAGACATAAATTAATGTTATCACATATGATATATATAAAAAGAATAATATTATGCTTAGAAAATTATATTTGATATTGATATAAGCGTTTATAAGCCAAATTACAACGATTACCAACATCAATGTTAATTCAATATTTTTGGCAAGTATATAGGTTCTCTTTCTTTGATCAGTACTAATTTCTTTTTTTAAAAGATCGGTTAATAAACCGAACGTGTTTGTAGAAAAAGCCCAAGTACAAATTACAAACATTGTTATAATAATTACACTTTGAGGCAACACATTCACTGGCCATATTTTATAGATGGAAAAAACAATAAATCCCACAGCACCATGCCAAATGAAATGAAAAAACAAAAATTTAATTTTATTGTTTTTTAATAAAGCCTTGTCCAGTTTTTTCATCAATTATTTCAACCTCTTCTAATTTATTTATTTCTTGTGCTTGCCTAATACTTCTGAAAAATTCAGCCGCAGCTAATCCTTTAAGTATTTTTCTCACCTTCTCATTAGAACTTCCACTGCCACCACCATTACCCGTTGTCTTTCCTATATTTTTATTAATATTTAAGTCGTCGATTAGTCTTTGTTGCCGTGTTTTATCTTGTACCGTTTCAACCAGATCGGTGGGAAATATAGGTAAATCAGGATCCAGTACTACTTCTATAGATCCATTTTCACCGAATGGAACATCTATGGTTTCAGCCCTGATTTGATGGTCTAATTCATCAAGCAGAAGACCTTGAAAAGCCAAACCTGTGGCTGCTGTACCAGGAGCGGCTGCTATACCAGTAACAGCTGCTCGCTGTCCAACCCGTTTTACCATTTCCTTAACCGCAACTTTGATTACAATTCCGATCGGATTACGCCCATCCGGATCAGTAAAAATTATAGGATTACTAAATGTATATGTATAAGGTGAGTTGCTGAAATGACGACCTTCATGAATATTGAGTAAATTTAAAGGAGTTTTAGTATCCAAAATTGGATCCACACTCAAAAACCGGCCCATCGCCGGATCATAATACCGCGCCTTGAAATAGTCCAGATTAAAGCCGGGTTCATTGTCTCGTAGCTGGCCGGTAAACTGTTCGCGGGTTAGCGCTTCCCCTTTTGAACGGCCCGGCATTGTTAATCCGAAGGGGTAAAAGTCATGGGTTTCTTTGAGGAAGCCATCATTACCGACTGCCATCCGTGTACTGCCTAAATGGTCTTTGAGGTAGTACCGCCGGGTATTTCCGGTGGAAATAGTACCATTACTTGCTTCAATCCGTCCAAATTGGTCTGTGCCGAACAGGTTCATGTGGCTTAGTCCATCCTGGTCAATTACCGCCAGCGTCTGCAACCCTTCGGTTACATAAAAGCTCCATGCCCCGCCGGAGGATTCTTTGAGGATGCGCTGTCCTTCGGCGTTGTAGTTGGCAATAAGTTCGGCCCCGCTATCCAAATGAAAGTGGACGGGCAGGTTCCGGTGCTCGTAGGCAATATCGGTAAACTTGCCGCTTTGGGATTTCATATTGCCGTTGGGGTCGTAGGTGAAG
>JBGTFX010000339.1:0-4435 GCA_041747055.1 Balneolaceae bacterium | reverse complement strand
TTTTTGAATTAAATATTTGCCTTAGAGTAAGATAACGGATATCAAGGCTTTATCAATCCCGAACTACAGTATTTAGAATGATTAATGATGAATTTTGAATTCTAAACCAGGGATACTTCGATATTCACCCCCGTAAATGAGTTTGGGGCTGCGTTCCAAGCGAAGCTGAATATCGCGCAGCATTCGTCATTCGAGGATTTCGTTTCACCTGCTCGCTCATTTTTCAGAAAATCATCAACAAATCTGTCCCATTAGATAAATTTTGTAAAGAACCATGCATTGTAGAAAATGGTTTAAGATATTCCACCAATCAAAAATACCAATTTAGAACACGCTCTATGCAACTACGCTACCTTTTCGCTCTCCCTCTCGCCCTGTTTTGCATGATGTTTTTCTCTATGCAAACTGTACAGGCTCAAAAAGCTAACTTTGAACTTGCAGAACGATTCACTGCCGATAACATGCAAAAAATGACCGGCAGCACCTTTTTAAACCCTAACTGGATCGAAAATGAAGATCGGTTCTGGTACGAATGGGAAGATAGTAACGGCAAACGTTGGATGTATGTTGATGCAGCCCGTGAGTTGGTTCGTCCTCTTTTTAACAGGGATGATATGGCCGCTCAGCTTTCCGAAGAGTTCAGCCGTGGGTTTAATACTAAAGATCTCGACCTCAAAGGATTTGATTACGATACCGATCGTGGTTTTTTCACTTTCCATGTGGACAGTATTGAGTTTAAATATCATGTAAACCGAAATGAACTGGTAAAGGGCGACTCCCTCAAAAAAGATGAGAGTGAACGCTGGCAAACATTCTCTCCCGATAGCACCTGGATTGCCTTCGCACGTCAACATGACCTTTACGTAATGCGTGCTGATGATCCAGATAGCACAGAAATTCGCCTCACCGATGATGGAGAGCGCTGGTACAGCTTTCAATCTGATCATGGAGATACCACATCTACTGAGCGACTACGGTCACGCGCCAATTGGTTCGAAGATTCTGAAAAATTATTTGTAAAGCGTCAGGACTGGCGGGAAGTGGATGAACTTTGGGTGATTAACACGATCAAACAAAGACCTGAACTGGAAACCTACAAATACAATCTGCCCGGTGAGAAAAATCACTACCAGGATGAGATTCTTGTGTTTGATATGGAAACCAAAGAGCACGTTCGGCTCGATACCGATAAATGGCCTGATCAATCCCTTGGCGGCGCGTATTTTAATGGCGGTGGGATTTTCACAACAGATAAATCGGATTATCTCTATATACTCCGCAGAACCAGAACCTGGGACGAAGTAGATGTTGTAAAAGCAAACACCACTACCGGGGAGACAGAAGTATTGTGGTCCGAGGTAAGTAAACCTTATTTCAATACCCGATATGCACAGCTCGCCATTATCAACGAAGGAGAAGAATATCTGTGGTGGAGTGAACGAACCGGATGGGGACAGCTCTATCGGTACGACAGTGAAGGGAACCTGAGAAATCGAATTACACAGGGTGCATTTATGGTGGGAGACATCATGAAAATTGACACCACTGCACAAACCATTTATTACGAGGGTTTTGGAAAAGAAGATGGCATTAATCCAAATTATGCTCACTACTACAGCGTCAACTTTGATGGTGGTGGCCAGCGGCTTCTTACACCGGAAGATGCCAATCACCGGTTTAGCATGAGTGATCCCAATAATTATTTTGTGCAGAATTTTTCACGCCCGGACTTACCCACAACAGCGATGTTGAGAAAAAGCAATGGTGAAGTTGTTTTTGAACTTGAACATGTTGATCTGGAAAGAATGGTAAAAGCAGGTTATACCTTACCTGAAAATTTCTCCGTAAAAGCAGCAGATGGTGTAACAGATCTGTACGGTGTGATGTGGAAGCCGGCCGATTTCGACCCCGAAAAACGGTACCCAATCATCTCTTATGTTTATCCCGGCCCACAGGTTGAACCCTATCCACGAAATTTCTCAATTGGTGGAACAGCAGCCAGAGCCCATTCGCTTTCACAAGTAGGATTTGTAGTAATTGCCATGGGTAACCGAGGTGGCACTCCGCTGCGTGACAAGTGGTACCACAACTACGGCCACGGAAATCTACGTGATTATGCACTGGCAGATAACCGCTATGGAATTGAACAACTGGGAGCTCTACGGCCTTACATTGATCTCGACCGAGTAGGAATTTACGGGCACTCAGGCGGTGGCTTTATGAGTACAGCTGCTCTTTTAACCTATCCTGACTTTTTTAAAGTGGCAGTATCTTCCGCCGGAAATCACGACAACAATGTTTATAACATTTTCTGGAGTGAGGTGCATCATGGAGTAGATGCAATCACCGAATTAATTACTTCCGAAAATGAAGAAGGTGAAGAAATTGAAACAGAATCAACTCGGTTCGAGTCCAAAATTCCACCCAATCAGGATTTGGCGAGCAACCTTCGCGGACGTCTTCTTTTGGTGCATGGCGAGATGGATAACAACGTACACCCAGCCAACACCTATCGAATGGCCGACGCACTTATCAAAGAAGGCAAAAAATTTGATATGATGATTTTCCCAGAAGCCCGTCACGGATTTGGACGATACACATCCTATTTCGAGCGTATGCTGTGGGATTATTTTGCCGAACATCTGCTCGATTACCGTCGAACAGATGTTGATTACAATATTCCTAATCACCTCGATTAAGAAGCTTGTAAGCATAGACTTGTTTTTTCAAAAGCCGGAATGGTCAATCATTTCGGCTTTTTCATGAACTTATTTCACCTGCGCTTTTGCTTAATCAAGCGTATCTAAAATATCGGTCTCACGTATAAAAATGAATGCGTTATACCGGTCGGGCATAACGGTATTCACATAATTCCTTTGAGCATCCTGTTCGGGCTGATACATAACTCCAATTGCCCTGTGCGCTACAGGATTTTGCAGAAGGTTATTGATCTCCGGATTATTAAAAAGCAGGAAAAATTTCTCTTCATTATATTCTGTCAGTGTTGCCTCCCAGCTGTTAATTCGTGCCTGCGGAGTCTCCATTATTTCCATCGGCCCCTCCCATTGTCTACCGGCAAGCACACGACCTTCATAGGTACCAAACCCGATCGCAAATACATTTTCTTCACCCAAATCCTCCTTTGCAAGCTGACCAATATTAACGGCGCCCTGCCTGCCCATATCCGTTGCGCGTGCATCCCCGATATGGGTATTATGCGCCCATACGATACCTTTGCTCTCCTCACCATAGAATTCAAGTAACCGGTCAGCGGTTGAATAAAAATGGGACGCCCGACTATTCCAGCTTGCCGCACCCGGCATCAGATTTCCGCGGTAGTGCTCATCCGCATTCTTCACAGCTTTTGCGCTCAGCTCGGCATTAAAATATCGCCACTCAGAAGCATTAAATCCATCGGACTCCCGAACCCAATCCAATACCTGATTCATCTCCAGCTCACACCCTTCACCTGATTGCTGCACCATACGTAAATACCCCTGTATATCCCTGAACCTTGTGATGCAGGAGTAGGCATTTTCTACATGAGGAGTCATGTCGGGATTAACCTCTTCAAAAAAACTAACTACCTGCTTCATCGCATCACGTTTGGCATATAGATCCACACCATAAAAACCAACCCGCTGCTCCGGTTCAATATTTCTGTTGTGATCATGCAGCCACTGAATTAAACTTTTTACCTCATGATTTCTCCACATCCACAATGGCCAGCGTTCAATGTAGTCCATTGCATTTTCGATGGATTCAGGTGCGCCGGGTTTATGCTTTACAAACTCATTTATCCGGGACATTGCCGCCCAGTCTCCCTCAACGGCTATAAAGTTATATCCCTTCTCTGTGATAAGTTTTTTGCTCATTTCTGCGCGCCATACATAGAACTCCGAAGTTCCGTGAGAAGCCTCACCCATCAACACCAACTTTTGTTGATCAATCTCATCAAACAGAATTCCCATCTCGTCAATCGTTGAAAACGGGTTTATAAAATCCGACAGATTTTGGGATTGAACAGCTGAATGAAATCCTGAAGCAATCAGAAATAGAACGAATAATAAAGCTGCATTTTTTTTCATAACCGGATGAACGTATGAGGGTTGATGATTGACTCTAAATTAACAGATTCCTGTCATAAGTACGAATTGCAGGTACATCAGGTCGCTGACCTGAAAAGCCTGTGAAGATGTATGTATATCCGCAGGCAGTGTTACGCAGCAGAGCTGCTTAACGAGATCAAGTTCGCGGGTCAGCGACGCTGCGTTACTATAATCCCACAAACTCTTCACTATTTACGCGTTGCGCATAGAAAATGTAAGAGGTTCGAGGCATTGCCTGCTGCTGCACTAGCCAGTCGGTTAACAGGTGCTCGGTTGTCACTAAGCCCTCGGGAATCCCAAGCGTGTTAAATTCATCCACTTCAGGC
>JBGTFX010000338.1:0-5872 GCA_041747055.1 Balneolaceae bacterium | reverse complement strand
TTCACACCGCTGCCAAAAGTTAACGCCTTAAAAGGAATTAATCCCTGGTCGTGATACATCGCCAAAATCGCATCAAATTCGTTCTGCATGGAATTTCCAAAGAATCCATCTGCGGCAAATGGACCCTGCACTGATATCCCTTTCTCCTGCGCATGTTTCACTGTCGGTTCAATAATATCAATTTCCTCTGATCCAATTACCCCGCCATCACCCGCATGGGGATTCAGCCCAAAAACAGCAATTTTTGGCTCTGATATGTTGAAATCCTGCTTCAGACTTTTGTTCAAAACGTCCAAGTGTCGGAACAGTTTTTTCTGCGTGATGAGAGGAGCTACTTCTGTTAAAGGCACATGAACCGTGGCCAATCCAACCCGTAGATTTTCGCTGGCAAGGATCATCATATATTCAGACGTGTCCGTTTTTTCGGCAAGAAATTCGGTATGGCCGGGAAAATGATATCCTGCTTTATGAATAGCTTCTTTCGAGATTGGTGCGGTGACCAAAGCATCGGCTTTCTTCTGCAAACACAAATCAATCCCACGGTCAACAGCAATCATGGAGCATAAACCGGCTTTCTGTGTAATGTTACCGGGAGTAATCTCCACATCTTCACCAGATACACAGTTTAGAACGTTTACGACTCCCGACTTTATTAGTGATGCATCCTCAATTACATGAAACTCGACATCTGATCTATCATAATATTTGAGCACATCAATATGGCCTAAAACCACCGGCGTAACCTGATCATTCTTTCGGCTTGATAACGTTTTCAAAATGACTTCAGGCCCAATGCCATTATAGTCGCCCATGCTGATAGCAATAATTGGATTCATGGTCTGAAAATAGAAAACTGAGCGGTGCTTTACTACAAGATTTAAGATTCAGAATTTAAGATCGCTGATTTAAAGTTAGAAATGTTAGATAGTTGCAGTGTAGAAATTAAGAGTGAAAAGTGAGGCGAGTTCAGTTTGCAATGGCAGTCAGCAATATTTTTTTAAGCCAAACAATTCATCATTAATTTATTGCGCCCTTTTAGCAAAACTTCCCTCTCCTTCAGGAGAGGGATCGAGGGTGAGGGGTGAAGTCTCCATTTAAAGAACTATCTTTCTTCAATCAACCGAAAGTCTCCAAAACCGGTGGTTGCCTCAAAAACCAGTGTACGGTTTCTGTACTCCCAAATTTCCCGTGTCGGGCGATTTGTAGGCAATTCCCTGCTAATATTAAGAGGTTCTCCAAAAAGAATTAGCGCTTTTCCCTGCTCAGTTTCATAGCCCGGCTGCTGAGGTGAAGTAAAACGCTGATAAGCTTGATCGATTCTTGAATAGTATTCCGTCATCAACTCATTGTATTCGATATCGGGTGTTGGGTCACGTTGATCCCAAAATTCTCTGAATTTTCGCTCTTTCTCCGAACCGGACCCTGATTTAATTTCTCTCAGCTGATCGCGATCTACAATAAATCTCATCATATCAATTGCTACATCAATATTGAGAAGGCTCGCGGGCATATCTAGCCATTGAGAATTTATAATCCGTTCAGTTACTTTGGGATTTTCGGGTGTTGACAATATCAGTTTATATCGTGCATTTGGAAATTGGGAGTTGGGGATCGTAACTTTTGCAAATTTCACACCCGAATCTGTTTTATCCAAAGATAAGAGCAATCCGTTATCGGTTTGATTGATTGCCGCATTTGTCCCGTAAAAAATATCATCTTCTTCAACAGAAGTTTCAAACATTGGCTCCGATTCTGAATCTGATGAACCACCCGGCATCATTCTATACATTTTCACAGAATAGGTTTGATCGGTTTTGGGAGGAAGAACAAATAAAACATCAAAATCCTGGCCATAAAGAACACTGGCTCCATAGTTAAGCAAGATTCCCTCGGCTGTTTGGTCTGATACATTCATCTCAGCCATCAGGGTGAATCCCGCCGAATTTAGAGTATCGTATGCAGGGACAGTTATATTCCTTTTTTGTGAAGACTGCTCACGAATGGATTGACCACGTGTCAGCTGTAAACTATAGTGATACTCTCCCGGTTGAAGAGTTGTGGTCAAAAATCCTTGTGTCTGCTCATATCGGGATTTTGTCTCTTCAAAAGTATCTACAAAAATAGTGTCTAGATAAGTGGATCTGAAAACGGATTGTCCGATAGCACCCCTGGATGATCTTCCGGATTCTCGAACATGTCCTTCATTAATTTCGACTCCCATACGGACAGGTGCAAAATATTGTGCGCTTTCTGAATTGACATTCATTCCGCTTCGTACACGCAGAAACGGAATAAAATCGTGATCAAGCCGAAACATAACTCCAAAAAAAGCGGAGCCATCATCGGTAGGTATCACCACATGGTTTGTATATGCATTGGGTTGATCTGATCGCTGAAGCAGAGATTCGTATGTGGTAGACCGTTGAGCATCAAGTTGTAAAGGGAGTACAAAAAATAGAGGTAAAAGGTAAAGCAGTAATTTTTTCATGCCTGATTATCTAAATGTATAAATATGAATGACAATATTTTAATGAAAACTCTTTCGAAGTAATACAAATTCACTATTTTCAAACGTCAACGAAATGATATGTATTATCAATCTTTCAATAAATTAATGATAAAAAGATAGAAATGGCTGAAAATTGGTTGTCGGAGTTAATGGATTCAATGAAAGCGGAAGAAAAAACTATTAAGCAGGGCGGAGGAAAGAAAAGAGTTGATAAAGAGCACAAAAAAGGCAAAATGACGGCAAGAGAACGTATCCGGTTTTTACTCGATGATGAAACCGAATTTGATGAAATAGGGCTTTGGGCGGCTTATGAAATGTATAAAGATGAGGGAGGATGCCCTTCAGCGGGTGTCGTTACAGGAATTGGCGTGGTTCATGGACGATCTTGTATGATTGTTGCCAATGATGCCACAGTGAAAGCCGGGGCGTGGTTTCCTATGACTGCCAAGAAGAATTTGAGAGCACAGGAAATTGCCATGGAAAATCATCTGCCATTGATCTATCTGGTCGATTCAGCCGGTGTTTATCTGCCCATGCAGGACGAAATTTTTCCGGATAAAGAGCATTTTGGGCGAATATTTCGAAATAATGCAGTCATCAGTGCAAAAGGAATTCCACAAATTGCAGCCATTATGGGGAGTTGTGTTGCCGGTGGTGCGTACCTGCCAATTATGAGTGATGAGGCTCTTATTGTTGAGGGTACCGGAAGCGTTTTTCTGGCCGGCAGTTATCTGGTGAAAGCCGCAATTGGAGAGGATATTGATAATGAAACGCTGGGCGGCGCCACAACCCATACCGAAATCAGCGGCGTTACTGATTATAAAATGGAAAATGATACTGAGTGCCTTCAAACCATCAGAAGACTGGTGAAAAACCTGGGACCGAATAAAACAGCCGGGTTTACTCGTCACGAATCCAACGAACCGGAAATATCACCCGAAAAGATGATGGAGCTTTTTCCAACCGATAGAAATCGTCCTTATGATGTAATGGAAATCATTAAGGGAATTGTTGATAAAGAATCTTTTATCGAGTACAAAAAAGGATATGGGCAAACGCTTGTAACCGGTTATGCACGGGTAGACGGCTGGAGCGTGGGAATTGTAGCAAATCAGCGAAAAGTGGTGAAAAGTAAAGGAGGGGAGATGCAGATTGGCGGCGTGATCTATTCCGATAGCGCCGATAAAGCAGCCCGGTTTATTATGAACTGCAACCAAAAGAAAATCCCACTGATTTTTCTACAGGATGTTACCGGTTTTATGATTGGAAAGAGAAGTGAGCACGGCGGCATCATAAAAGATGGTGCGAAAATGGTAAATGCTGTAGCTAATTCAACGGTGCCGAAAATCACCATTATTACCGGAAACAGTTATGGCGCAGGAAATTACGCAATGTGTGGAAAAGCGTATGATCCACGGTTTATTTATGCCTGGCCAACGGCACAGATTGCCGTTATGGGAGGAACACAAGCCGCAAAAGTGTTGACCCAAATTCAGGTATCATCCCTTAAAAAGAAGGGTGAGGAGCTGAGTGAGGAAGATCAGGCGGAACTGCTCGAGAAAATTAAGAGCCGGTACGATCGTCAAACCGATGTACGATACGCAGCTTCGAGGCTTTGGGTAGATGGAATCATAGATCCCACAGAAACCCGTAAAAAGATTTCGAACGCAATTCACGCTACAAACCAAAATCCGGAGATTCCTGAGTTTAAGACGGGTGTACTTCAGGTGTGATAGTAAAACCTGTCAGCACCAACCGGATCTGTCAGCGTTGGGTTTCGAGTCGAAAACAACTTTAAAAAAGACTCACTCTAAATAGCAGACGCTGATGGAAACCCGGAAAAGCCCCGGGAATGCTGTCAGATCTGTTATATTTTATAGTAAAACAGACATACATATTTAAGAGATTAAGACCGTAATTCTTGTTATGTTCAGGATTGTTTTTGTTACGCAATATATAAGCCGACTCCCCTATTATGAGTGCTGAAGAAAAAGAATACAAACTGATACCTTACGAATCCGAAGATCCAGAAGATCAGATTCACTTATCAGATATGTTTATTTCCGTTTGGGATTCCCGAAAAACAATTGCGATTATAACGTTCTGTTTTATCGTGTATGGCATTTTGCTTTCACTTTCTGCTACCGAGCAGTTTACATCATCAGCCACCATGATGCCAAATATTGAACAGCAGACTCAGTTGCCGTCTGCATTGCAACAGTTTTCGGGTCTGTTGGGTGGAGCTGCAATGCAGCAGGGAGGGGCAGGTAACGAAATCAGTATAATTCTCTACACTGATATAATTTATAGTACTCCTGCAATATATAATCTTATTTATGAAGAATTTTATGTGCCTGATCTTGATAAAGAAGTTACTTTAAAGGAGTACATGATGGAATATCAAACAGCAAGTACGATAGCTAAAATTTCAGGTACATTTCTGAGGTATACGGTTCATTTGCCAGTTACGATTCTATCCGGTGTAAAAGACTTGATAACATGGGTGTTTTCGGAAAAACCGACTGAGGCGAATGAATTTGAAGAAACATCGCAAGAGGCATTAACCAAATCGAATGATGCAAAAGTCCGCTTAACGTTAGAGGAATGGGGGTTTATGCTGAACATGAAAGAACGTATAAAAACAAATCATGCTAAAGATACCGGTCTTTTTAGTATTGAAGTACTTATGCCTGATCCTGAAGTCTCAGCTCAGGTTGCAGAATCTATTATTAATTATCTGACAGCGTTTATTATTGATTATCGAACAGAAAGATTAGTAAGGAACTTAAATTTCATCGAAGATCGATATAAAGAGATTGAAGAGGAGTTTTTGGAAGCTCAAAAATCTTTGGCAGTATTTAGAGACAGAAATGTAAATATAGTTACTGCTCGTGCCCGTTCTGAAGAGCAAAGGCTCGAATCAGAATATCAGTTGAAGTTTGATCAGTTTAATGGCATTGTACAGCAAAGGGAAGATGTCCGATTCAAATTAATGCAGGAAACCCCGGTTTTTAAAGTTCTGGAACCGGTATCTGTACCCACTACCCGGTCGAGCCCGAAGCGAACTTTGATGGTTATTTTGTATGCAGGCCTTGGTTTTGTTGCTTCACTAATCTACATCTACGGCAAAAATCGAATTTGGCCAATGTTGGTAAAGCGCAGTTCCTGATAAATTAACTTTCACGTTTCTTGTTGATCATAAATCCATGAAAATTGCGATTGTTAACCGGCACAAGCAAAACATATTAGGAGGGAGTGAAGTACAAAGTGACATTATAGCACAAAAACTCACAGATTTTGGACATAATGTAACCTACATTGCTGTCAATGGATGTGGAAGTTATCAATCCGGTTATCGGATAA
>JBGTFX010000337.1:0-7388 GCA_041747055.1 Balneolaceae bacterium | reverse complement strand
TTCACACCGTATTGAACTTACAGGGGAATCACAACGTAAAAAACAACGCTTGACCCCATGAACTTTAACCGCTAATATCACTCGTGGAAAGTGGCACTATATGCTCCGAAACAAGTGGCACCATTTGACCGAAATATCCACAAGTTAGAGAATTGGAAAATTAGAGAGTTAGGGGATTTGAGAGGTTTGGTTTTTCGTATCGCCGTGATCTTTGTGTAATCGTTGTGATCGCCGTGGTTCATCCATTTGATATGAGGTTTAGAACTTTTGCCTTCTAACTTTTCACTTTTGCCTTTTCACTCCTGTAAATAAACTGCTGATTGTGACTGCCGCTGCCGACTGGCAACACCCATGCCCAAAGAGTCAATAACCGATTTGTTTATGAGATAAGTTCTTGCGAGATGCTTTAAAACACTTTCCGTTTATCGTAAACTATATAATAAAAGTTTCCAATATATGGTAATGATATGTATATTTAAGCAATGAATATTGTTAAAATTTCTACAGGAGAATCATTTCAAATAGAAGTGGTTCCTGTGGTAAGTACAGATTATAAGCTATTAGTAAAACATCGATACTTTTTTAATTGGAATGAAGAAAAAGGTAACGAAGTCTATAAATTGATCTTAAAAGGCTCAAATGACATTCATGGGCTTGTATCAATTGAAAGAATTCCTGATGAATGGCGCGTACATATAAGATTACTTACAGTTTCAAAAGAAAATATGGGTAGTAAGAAAGGGTATGATAAAATTGCCGGTAATTTATTGACGCATGTTGCAAAAATTGCCGTAGCCGAATATGGAGAACTTGCGTGTATTTCACTTAGGCCAAAAAGTAAGATAAAGCAGCATTACATAGATAAATATTTTATGAAGTTAACAGGTAATACGTTGAGCTTAGAAGTACCTGAAATATTGAACTTAATTAATCAATATGACCATGACTAAAGAAAATAATACTGGGTTAGACGATGCTGAATATGGTGTAGATTCAAGATATAAATCTAAGAAGGAAAGAAAATCAGACGCTTTAGCATTAATGCAAGCTCGTTTAGAGCGGATGAAAAAATTACCCCGTAAAGAAGTCTTACGTGCCAGACTCTTACAACTAAAATTAAAAATGGAGGATTTTCTCGAAGAGCCTGTTTATGATGGGGAAAATTACTTTACAAAATTTCTAAAAACATATATAGATACAATCTATTCGAAACGGAATCAGTTTGCTAACGATATCGGCATCAGACCGGTTCTATTAAGCCAAATTATTAATAATCATCGCGAACCTAAAGATGAATTTTTACTGAAATTAATGATCCATTCTGAGAAGACATTTAATAATGTTTGTGAATTTGATAAGAAAATCTGGTATCAAGTATATTTCAGTGAAAAAATATGCGAAACGATGTCAAGCCAAAATGAGTGGAGACCTCGAATAGAAAAAGACATCAGTATTAATCATTCATTTTAAAATGAGTATTTAGTCTAATGTGATTTATCGATGTCCTGATACACATACATCATCCGGTGCACGAACGGCAATCTGTATACCGGGAGTACCAATCATATGATCCGGCGGTGGCGTCAGCGTCCTTCTTGTTCATTTTGCCTTGATGCAAAACGAACCAAAAAATCAAGGCGGCTGATTTGCTCCGGCTGTATCGCAGTGTTCTCCTTCGACTACTTAATCAATGGTCTAGTAGCTCATAAGTTGATGAAAGCTTAAAGATCACCGTTACTTTCAAGAGCAGATCAAGGTTTATGGCCGGAGTGATTAAGTAAAGGCGGTCTCAGTCGCACTGCGATAACTGTTCGCCTCCACGAATCAGAGGTCGGTTTGTTTCGGGACAGGTTTTGATCTAATGAATACTTTTTACCGGACGAATTATGGGGGAAGCTGACAATAGCTTAACTTTTTCAGAATACCAGTACAATAATGCTTTAAGCCAATTACCCATTGAGCACATCTTGGTTCACATACATCATCCGGTGCACGAACGGGAATCTCTTCATCATCAAAGGCTGAACCCATTAGTTATAGCATATTCCCCGCAGTTTTCTAAAGTAGAGAAGAAGGAGTTGATTCGGGATTTAGTTAATTAGAGAATTGAGGCCCCTTCAAGACCGTACTTATCTCAAGCCTTGTAAAAAAATGTGAATATTGTAACAAATTAGGACGGGAGACCTCTTAACAAAAAATCATGCTTTAAATAGAATAACGAGGGAAAATGAACTTTAACTTTAGTAGAGTTTCTAAGCATTTGGCTATTGGGTTTGTATTTATTTCAGCATTAGTGATGGGGTATATTTTATACGCACTTGAAAAAACTAAAACAGACCAAGCCATTCAGTTAATTGAGCAATCATCAAACCGGATAAATACAGAACTGGACAAATTTTTCCTGCCTGTTGAAAACCTAATGTTGTCACTTAAACAACAACAGGAATTTCATTTTTTTGATGATTTATCCAACTTAAAGTTAAACCAGTATTACATCCCCATTATTGACCAGTTTGCACAAATTTCTTCTGTAGGTATTGCTGATGGGCGAGGTTACGAGTTTAATATTTTGCCTGATTCATTGGAAGGAAAATGGATAAACAGAGAAGTAAATGTAGATGAGTGGGGAATGGTGGCAAAATGGAGTTCACTAACAGATGAAAATGGATTGACTATAGTTGAAACTTGGCAAAGTGAACTTCAAAGAGATCCAAGAACCCGCCCCTGGTATACAGGTGCCGTCGCTCAAAATGAAAAACAAATTTATTGGACTGATCCCTATTTTTTTCTAACCAACGAAGAAATTGGCATGACTGCTTCTTCAGTGTGGTCTTCCGGTTTAACAGATTCCCTTACAAAGATCTTGGCTATTGATCTCACTCTTAAAGATGTTACTCGGTTTTCGCAGGGATTGTCAATCACAGAAAACAACCAAATATTTTTATTGACAGACGAAGAAAAAAATATTGTAGGCCTTCCTAAAGATTTATCAAGTCTGAATCCTGGAAACATGATGGACGAAATTTTTTCCACACCGAGTGAGTTTGGGAATGAAGCTCTGGTTTCACTTCTGGAATATTCTATAAATGATGTTGTTTCATTTAATCATGCAGGAGTAAAATGGTGGGGGATGATTGATTCATATTCTATCAATAGCACCCAAAAACTACTTATTGCCATACTAATTCCCGAAAATGATTTTGCTGCTGAGATAAACAGAACAGAAAGGGTTATGATTGCAGGTTTTCTGAGCATTATTTTCCTGGCATTTCTTCTGGTTCGTAGTCATAATAGACTCCGAAATGCAAAAACCTCTCTTAATGAGCAAAACGACATTATCACCCAACAAAAAGAGCGTTTGTTTGCAGAAGTACATCACAGAGTTAAAAATAATTTAGCGATAATGGCGGCTCTTATTGAGCTTGAAAGCATGGAAAGTACAGATGAAGCTGTAAATCTTATTTTAACACGGTCTCAGCGTAGAATAAAATCGATGTCAGCTGTACATGAAATTATGTATAAAACCGATGATGTTAATAAAGTTGAAATAACAGAGTTTATTCCCGGAATTATAAACTTTAGCAAAAAAGATTTTGATGATGTTAATGTAGATTTAGATCTAAGTATAGATGAAATAATAATCAATGTAAACCAGGCTCTTACATACGCTTTGCTTATAAATGAAATTATGAGCAGTATTTTAAAGGGACAGATTGATATTACCGAATGTTTAAAAGTTGATGTCTATAAAAAAGGTCAAGAAATGGTTACAAAAATTAGTATCAACGCTAATAGTAACTATTCGAATACCCAATTAGATGCAGGTAAACAATTAATCCAAGTGTTGGTTGCACAATTAGATGCTAATCTGAAAACTACTGAGAGAGAGAAACAAATCACTTATCTAATTTCTTTTAAATTACAAGATAAGAGTGGTACTACAAGTAATTTATAAGTTAACAAGTAAGCTTCGCATTCAGCCCGTAAAGTTGGCGGAATTACCCCTTTGAAAATTTAAAGGATCGTTTAAATTTACTATAAACACTTTGTATAGAAGACCCGTCAGGTTTCCAAAAACCTGACGGGTCTAACCCTGAACCCTGAAAAACATGCAAAAAATAACTCCACACTTATGGTTCGACACTCAGGCCAAAGAGGCTGCTGAGTTTTATGTATCTGCATTTGGCAATGGATCAAAAATAAACAGCATTGTAACACTTCACGATACGCCTTCGGGGAGTGTGGATTCTGTGGCATTCGAGCTTCTAGGCTACTCATTTATGGCAATTTCAGCCGGGCCGATGTTTACAATCAATCCATCAATCTCGTTTTTCGTAAACTTTGATCCGTCGCGTGATGAACAGGCACGGGAGAATCTGGATTCGCTATGGGAAAAACTTTCTGATGGAGGAGAACCGTTGATGCCACTGCAGGAGTATCCGTTCAGCAAACATTATGGATGGATTCAGGACAAATATGGAGTTTCCTGGCAGCTAATTCTCAGCGATCCCGACGGAGAACCGAGGCCTGATATCATTCCGTCAATGTTGTTTGTAGGTGATGTTAATGGCAAAGCGGAAGAAGCTACGGATCATTACCTTTCGGTATTTAATCACACACAAAGGGGAGAACTTGCCCGGTATCCGGAAGGAATGGAACCGGATAAAGAAGGTACCATCATGTATACCGATTTTATGCTGGAAGGGGAATGGTTTGCGGCAATGGACAGCGCTCAAGAGCACAAGTTCAACTTCAATGAAGCCATTTCGTTAATGGTCAATTGTGATACCCAGCAAGAAATTGATGATTTTTGGGATAAACTCTCTGCCGATCCTGAAGCTGAACAATGCGGCTGGATCAAAGATAAGTATGGTTTGTCTTGGCAAATTGTACCACGTGTAATGGATGAAATGATGAACAAAGGGACGAGAGAACAGGTGGACAGGGTAACACAAACATTTCTGCCGATGAAGAAGCTCATCATATCTGAACTGCAAGAAGCCTATAAAGGTAACTAACCACATTTTATGATTAAGCTTTCTAACTTCAATCCACAGTACAAACTTCCTTCTCAGGGCATTAACTCTCTTTGAATAAAAATCTGTGTCTGATAACAAACAAATTGTTAGGCCAATGCAATCTGTTACATTTCGTCTTTTCCGAAACTAACAGGGTGAATTTCCGGCACTTGTATTTTAAATATGACAGAAAAAGACTTTGAAACTGCTGCCCCGGAATCATTGATTCGATCCAGCTGGCAGGAACTTAAGGACGCTATCCGGGGGACAGAAGCCGATTACACAAAAATCGGGCTGAAAAAAGCGATCTTTCTGCTTGCCGTTCCGATGATTCTGGAACTGGTCATGGAATCTACTTTTTCCGTGGTCGATATCTATTTTGTGGGTAAACTGGGGTCATCGGCAGTTGCAACCGTAGGTCTTACCGAAACTTACCTCTACCTGCTTTATTCCATTGCAATGGGTTTGGCCGTTGCTGTGACTGCTATTGTGGCCCGGCGTATCGGTGAAAAGGAAAAAAAGGAAGCCAGTGTCACCGCCGTTCAGGCAATTATTCTTGGGTTACTGATTTCCCTGCCTTTTGCCTTTGTAGGAATCTTTTTTGCGAAAGACCTCCTCTCATTGATGGGCGCTGATGCATGGAGTATCGAGCACGGCTATCGCTATACACAATGGATGCTGGGCGGAAATGCCGTTATTATCCTGCTTTTTATCATCAATGCAATTTACAGAGGCGCAGGTGATGCAGCCATTGCCATGAAAGTGCTCTGGATTGCCAACGGGATCAATATAATACTTGATCCAATCCTCATTTTCGGTTTTGGTCCCATTCCTGCATTCGGCATTGAAGGTGCAGCCATTGCAACCACCATCGGGCGCGGCACCGGGGTTCTGATACAATTGTGGATTCTCTTCAGGGGCGGCAAGCACATCCGTGCAACTCGTTCCCAGATAACGTGGGATGGAAGCATCATGCTCAATATTATACGGACATCACTTGGCGGAGTCGGGCAGATGCTTGTAGCCATGACATCATGGATTTTTCTTATGCGCATTCTTGCAGATGTAGGGAGCGAAGCGGTAGCGGGGGCCACAATTGCGCTGAGAATCCTGCTTTTTACACTGATGCCCGCCTGGGGATTATCGAATGCAGCCGCAACGCTTGTCGGACAAAATCTTGGAGCCGGGCAGCCTGACCGAGCCGAGTCATCCGTGTGGAAAATCGGAATGTATAATATGATTTTCATGGTAGGTGTTTCCGTCATCTATTTTGTGTTCAACGACGCTTTGATGAGAATCTTCACGGATGATGAAAACGTAATCGCAATCGGAAGTGAATGGCTCCGCATCCTCTCATACTGCTATTTTGTATATGGCTGGTGGATGGTTTCGGTGCAGGCATTTAACGGTGCCGGTGATACGGTTACGCCCACAAAAATTAACCTGGTGTTTTTCTGGCTGATTCAGATTCCGCTCTCCTACTATCTTGCAATTACACTTGGCTGGCAGCATTCAGGAGTTTTTTGGGGTGTGTTCTTCTCCGAAACGTCAGTTGGATTATTTACACTTTGGATTTTCACAAAAGGCAGATGGAAAACGAAAAAATTGTAGGATCAGAACGAATTATTAAATAAAGTACTATATACCAACATATTATAACAAAAAAGAGGCGAGATGAGCAATATGCAACCCGTAGTACACTTCGAAATTCCCGTTGATGAACAAAAACGGGCAAAGAACTTTTACAGATCTGTTTTTGAATGGGATTTACAGGAAATGCCCGGAGGAGACGAAGTTTACACCTTTGCCATTACTTCCCCTGTAGATGAAAATCACGAACACAAAGAAAAAGGTGCCATCAACGGCGGGATGTTCCAGAGAAGCGGGGAAATTCAAAACCCCGTTATCACTATCGGAGTATCTTCTATTGATGAATTCGTTAAAAAAATTGAGGCTGCCGGAGGAGAGTTGGTCGTCCCGAAAGGTGAGGTCCCGGATATGAGATATTATGCTTATTTCAAAGATACCGAAGGAAATTTGATGGGACTTTGGGAGTCAATGAATGTTTAACTGCCGAATAAAATTTCATTAACGATTTAATTTTTCATAAACGTTATGTGGATCTGTTGAAAAAAGAACAACCACTGCAGGTCGCCTGCCCGTGGGATGAACCACGTAGCACATTAGGGAGATCTTCTATGTTTCCTTTGTGAGCTTTGGGATCCCTGTTTGTGCCGTGAAGTTAAAGAACACGGCGTTCTTTGACATGCTGTAATAAAGATGATGCAGCCCTGACAGGGTGTCGGGGTGGCGCATCGGCAACGCCCTGCAGGGGGAGTTGTCAAACCACTCCATGCTGCAAACGCCGTA
>JBGTFX010000336.1:0-8524 GCA_041747055.1 Balneolaceae bacterium | reverse complement strand
TAGCTACGAAAAAAAGAAAGGCGTACCAACTGTCCCAAGTCAGCAGTGCTGAACAAGTGCGGGATCTTGAGGCACGCCCTAAAAAAAATAAAAAATTATCAAATAATACACTTGAATTTTAACGGTACAACTTGGAGGTTTAATGCCTTCCTTTCCCGTGAACTTTTTCCATCAGTTGTTCTACTAAATCCCTCAAATCTTCCGTTTCCATCCCAGCTTGTTTTGCCAGGCGTTCAACATCGGGCATTTTGCCGGCATTGATATCAGGAATAATCTCAGCCATTACCTGGTTTATTTTGTTTGATCTTTCTTCATCTTCTTCACTCTCAACAGAAAACGGCTGATCATATTCAAAGGTTTTTGGCTTACGCTTCAAAATCTTTTCTGCAGTGGAAGCCATCCCCTGATTAACCCGAAAATCAGGCGTTTCAGAAATCTGGTAACCCAATTCGTTCATCGACTCCGCCAGTTTTAAAAAGCCAAAATCAGTGAGTGCCATCAAAAAGAGAGCCTCCTCATTTTCATCATAATATACCTGTGCAAAATGAGGGAATTCACTCCATTTATGCAAGCTCATTTTATACACGGAATCAGCATATTCAACTTTGAAATGATCTTTAAACACAGAGGATTCAAACGATTCATCACTATACTCTGCATAATTTTTTACAAACTGATGCTCTTTATGATAAACAACGGGCAGCATGCTGCCATGTATTAACATCTGAAAGGGGATTGGATTTTCATGAACAATATCCATCAATTCATCCGTATCAGAAATCCAATTGCCATTATTTACCTCAGTTGCATAAAAATCAATATCTTCTTTTTCAAAACCTGAAAAGTGCATAACCGGCCCATAGCACTGCCGACACATACCGTTAAAATTGCTCAACGTAAACCACAACTGAACCGAATTGGCCTGTAATATCGTGGTGATGCTTTGAGAGTAATAGAGATCTACTTCACCCGACATCACGTCCTCCATTTGGTAGAAATGTTTAGCGGGATTGCCAATGATCCGGCTAAAGCTAAACCTCCACGGATATTCAGTTTGTGATTTCAGGAACGTCATTTCTTCATCATTAAAAATATCGAGCGCACTGTGATTTATTATTTTGTTGATCAGCCCTTCCTGTTTAAAAATCTGTGAACCTATGTACTGACTTTTAAACATATTTACCCAACCATCCTCCAGGTCCCTGATAACATGCCTGAACGATGCTATCTTCTTATCGAACTGACGAGCCAGTTTATACCTGTCGGCTGCATAGTAGAGCAGAAATTGATCTACTGTCGTTTCCAATAAGCGGCTGTCTTCATTGCACCGCTCGAGAATTTGGTTGAATTTTTTCATAACGATCATTGATAAATATCGGCTGTTTCACCCAATATAACGTGATAAACCTCCAAGGTTTTGAAAACCTTGGAGGTTTGATGAGAATAATAATAAAAATTTTACGGGGGTGACACAACCTGACACTCCCCACTCTTACTTTGCTAATGTGATTTTATTTTAGTATTTCAGAAGAAGCAAAAAGAGATCTATCGAGAATTAAAAAGCCTGCTCAAAAAAAAGAGTGCTATGAACAAAAGAGTAATAATGCTTATCAGTCTTTTGGGGAAATCAGCTCAATGCTTTTCTGATCTAGATCCGCAATGTCTTTTTGAGACATTGCGGATCTATAGGATTCTCTCAAATCGAATTTCACTTTGCCACAACCGTAAAGAATATAGACGATGCAACTAATTAATTATAAAAAGAACCCTCGCCGGGATTCGAACCCGGATCACGCCCTGAGTATGCGGCAGCTTTATCCTGTTAAGTTACGAGGGGGTAATATATGCGATCCTTGTTTTGATGGAAATGAATGCATTTCATTCACTTAATTTCAATCCTTTTTAAATCAACTTTCGCATATAATTCACTTATAAAATTTTAATATTAAAACTAAAATACTATAATCAGTATATACTTCAAACATAACTAGAATAAATGATCCAAAAACTGGCAAAATTGGGTAAGATTATACCAAAAGACATGTTTCCAGACAACCCCCTCGGTTTAAATCTGGATTTTGAAATGGATTATGTTGTCTTTTTGGAATTCGATTATTTAAACGAACATTGGGAGTTCAAGCGTGTAATAATTGAAGAATTTATAAAATCTCAACCTGAAAAATATTTAATTCAAACCAGCTCTGGGAATTTTACACCTGAGTTTCCTTCATTTCCAATTTATGATTTTAATGATCTTAAAAAGAAAGAAGGTAAAGAAATAGATTTTAATAAAAGTAAAGTTGGAAAAAGAGTTCTTCGATGCCTAAAAAAGTATGGGAACCAATTTGATGAAATAAAAAAAATACTACAGAATCATGAAGTTTTAAAGACGCAGCTATATGAAAAAACAATTGATATTAACCAAGCTGTATTAAGCTTCAAACTCAATGGAGAATATTTAGGTAATTCTAAGTTGCTAGAAAAGAGAATTTCGGCCATTGGTGAATCCGGAGCAAAAGAATACTACACCTTCAAAAAGAAAAAATATGAAGCCTTAAACAAACTTTGTTCTATTACTAACAAAGTTGAGCCAACTATTTGGGGATATGTTTCACCTTATAATTTTTATGCTGTCAAAACAGAATTAGGTTCTGTCCCAGGTGGGTTCGATGCCCGAATGGCATGGAAAAACTTCCCTGTCTCACCTAAAGGAGCAGAATATTTAAACCGTGCAGAACGATTTCTTAAAGAATACTTACGATTCAGATTCTGTGGGATAAGCTATTTTCTTGTTCCCGAAAGAGTTTTGGATATTGGAGACGAAGGTGATTTTTTGGACTGTATTCAAGATTTTAAAAGATTTTGCCTAAGCAGAGATAATGGGAACAACAATCACTTAGAGGATGATTTAATTGATCTTATGAAAGAGATGGATAACTCAGCCAGTTATACACTTTTCTTTTATGAAGAAAATAATGCAGAATTCAAGATTCTCGCTTCTGTTGAAGATGTATTTCCTTCCTACACCGAAAAAATTTCTTCGGTTAAGAAAAACTCTGAAAATCATCAGATTTTTAGAGGACTAAAATGGAAAAAAGAGAAGTACGACTTAAAGTTTACTTTCTCTCACATCAAAGAATTTGTACCTGAACAAGCTGGATTTCTTGAAATTGTTCGGTCTATATTCATGCAGAAAACTATTGATTATGATTTTCTGATGGGTCGTTTGGTAAATAAATTTCAAACTGATTACGCAAAAGATGAGCTTTACCATTCCACTCCTTTAAAAGCATTTCTTTTCCTGACGCTCATTCAAAAACTAAATTTAATTCAACAAACAAAAACAAGTGATGAGGCAACTATGGCAAATAAGTATGAAAAATTCTTTGAGGAATATGCCGACTTTTTTAATTCTTCTGCGACTAAGAAAGCAGTCTTTCTCGAAGGAGTTTTAGCTCAAAAACTTTTAAATATTCAATATCAAGAAAGAGGTGCAAAACCATTCAGAAATCGGCTTAATTCACTAAAAATTAATGAACGAATTATCAAACGTTTACTGCCAGAAATGATTGAAAAATTAGAACAGTACAACAAAAATTATTACTACGAATTGGAAGAAATCATTTCCTCATACCTTCTTTCAGCAAAATTTGAATTGAGTGATGATGAGATAAGCTTCTACTTTACAATGGGAATGAATTTAGCGGGGCACTTTAAAGCCGAAGGAAAAGAAGAATTATTAATCAATAACTAACGGGGATCTAAATATATGGCTACTATAAAAAATCGCGAAGAATTCTTATTCATTTATGATGTAACGGATGCAAATCCTAATGGGGATCCGTTGGATGAAAACAAACCTCGCATTGACGAAGAAACTGGAATTAATATTGTTACAGATGTAAGATTAAAAAGAACAATCCGTGATTTTCTTTTTAATTATAAAGGATATAACGGTGAAAATGGAAAAGACATTTTTGTCAGAACGATTGATTCAGAAAAAGGTGGGCTTAAAGATGGAAAAGAAAGGTCTTCTGATTTTAAAAATTCTAAGGAAGATATTATAAATAACTGTATTGATATTCGTCTTTTTGGAGGAGTTTTACCTTTAGATAAAGATTCAATCAAGTTTACAGGTCCAATACAGTTTAAAATGGGGAGGTCACTTCATAAGATTGAACTTAAATTGATAAAAGGTACCGGTGCATTTGCATCAAAAGCTGGCAAAAAACAACAAACTTTTCGGGAGGAATACATACTTCCATATTCATTAATTGCTTTTTATGGAGTAGTTAATGAAAACGCGGCTCAGGATACCGGATTAAGCGATGATGATCTCACTGAATTTTACGAAGCGATTTGGGAAGGAACGAAAAATTTAATTTCCCGATCAAAAATGGGGCATATTCCTCGATTACTCATAAAAATTAAACATGAAAAACCATACTTCTTTATTGGAGATCTTGATAAATATGTAAAGATTCAAACAGAACTTCCGGATGAGAAAATTAGAGACATTTCTGATGTGATCCTTGACCTCTCTGCTTTATCAGAAGTTATTGAAAAGAATAAAGCGAACATATCCAACATTGATATCAAAAAAGACGATAGGGTACAAATAATCGGATGGGAACAATAAAAAAAGAACGGGTATTAGTTTTTGACCTATATGCTGATTACGCACAGCTAAAGAAATACTATACCACAATGTCACCATTATCCTTTGCTATACCTCCGGGGACAGTGTTAAGAGGTATTTTAGGTGCATTAATAGGCATTGATAAAAATGAAGCACCTGAGTATTTCCATGACGTTGACTTTTCATTACGCTTGGTAAATCCGGTAAAAAAAGTAAACATTCCTGAAAATCTTCTAAAAACTACTTCAAAGAAGCATTTTTCAAGATTTGAAAACCATAAACCTACCAATATTGAGTTTGCCAAGGATGTTCGTTATAGGATTTATTTGAAATCGAATAAAACTGAAATTTATGATCTGATAAAAAATCAACTAATGAATCATAGCTCGGTTTATACATTATCTATTGGTATTTCTGAAGCACTTGCTAACTTTGATAATGTTGAAGAGACATTTGTTGAAAGTTCAATTGACAAGATCGTTCTCATCAACAGTATTATTCCTACTAATTTAATTTCAAAAGTAATGTTTGATGACTGTGAAATTTTCACAGTGACATTACCTATGAAGATGAAAAATGATCGAGAGGTTATTGAATACCGTGAATTTGCTTATGAAAGAAGTGGAAAACCTATAAAAGCAAAAGTTGATCAAGCTGTAAAATTGAAGAATGGAGATTATGTCATATTCTTTTAAACTTTGGTCACATCCAGAGAAGCTATTAAAAAATCATACCAGCTATGTCTATAAAAATGGATGTATTTTATATGAAAAGCTTAAGCTGAATCAAAAAGACAAAATTCTTATAGATCTCTGTTTACTACTTCATGATTTTGGCAAAGCCAGTATTTTTTTTCAAAATTATATCAAAGCAATTGACCAATTTGGAAAAAATGAAATTAGTGAAGATGAATTCGCTCAAATTAAATACGATTTAGGAAAGCTTAAAAATCACTCTCGAATATCAGCTGTCTGGGCTTTTATTGTTATTGAACAACATCTAAAAGATCCCGTCTATTCTTTAATCGGCTTTATTACCGTTCTCCGTCATCATGGAAATTTTTCCAATCTCAGTGAAATGTTGGAATTTTCTCGTGATGAGATAGACATGTTAAAAAAAATCAGTCTTGAAACAGACTACGAGGAGGTTCATCAAATTTTGAATTTGAATGGTTATTCAATTAGTAACTTTACCCATTCACATTTTGAACTATATTTAGAAAATTTTTTTAACACCAGACATTTCAGAAGAAAATGGAAAAAAGAAATACTGCGTCAATTAACGTCGAAAACTTTTTATAAAACAAGTCTTGTATTCTCGATTCTACTTGCTGCAGATAAAGGTGAATGTATTTTTGACGGAATTATTTATCAAAGAGAAAACAAATCTCTAAAGAGTAATTTGGTAGATTTCTACAAATCTGAAAAATTTAGCGAGGCTAAAACAGATAAACTTAACAACCTCAGAAATCTAGTTTATGATTCTGTAAATGAACAAGTTTCAAAAATCTCAGATAATGATAAATTTTTGTCCATTAACGTGCCAACAGGGATAGGTAAAACTCTTACGGCTTTTAATGCAGCATTGAAACTAAAAAACTCCAGAGAAGACCTTGAAAAAGTTATTTATTGTCTTCCATTTACATCGGTAATTGATCAAAATGCCCAAGTTATCGAGGATATTTTGAAAATAAATGGACTTGAGGAGAATTCAGAAAATCTATTGGTTAACCACCACCTTGCAGAGCTGTCATATAAAACAAAGACAGATATTGATGATAACAGAAGTGAATACTTAATCACTCAATTTGAGTCCAATATAAATATTACTACGTTCTACCAGCTTCTTCACGGTATCTACACCGGTAAAAATAATGAAATAAAAAAATTGCACAGCTTCGCGAATTCCATAATAATTCTTGATGAAGTTCAAAGTATCCCAAGCAAGTATTGGCCTCTTGTAAAAAAAACATTTACTGAAATAGCCTATAAACTAAATATTACATTTATTTTTGTTACAGCTACATTACCAATGATTTTTTCCGAGAAAAGGGGAGAAATCAAAGAACTGGTAAAAAACAAAAAATCCATTTTTGAGGCTGTTGACAGAATTAGACTGGATTCAACTCTACTAAATGAGCCAATACATGAAGAAGAATTCCTTGAAATAGTCGACAACGATATTATCACCAATCCACATAAAAGCTTTTTAATAATTTTAAATACGATCAAAGCATCAAAAAACATCTATCAGGGCTTAAGGTACCGACATGCAAACCTGATTTACCTATCAACAAATATTCCCCCCATAGAGCGATTAAGAAGAATAAAAAAAATTAAGGATTCTGAAGTTCCTCAAATCGTAGTGTCTACTCAATTGGTAGAAGCGGGAGTAGATATTGATTTGGATGTAGTTTACAGAGATTTAGCACCTCTTGATTCCATTTTTCAGTCAGCAGGCAGATGCAATAGAAACGCTGGTGAAAATAAAGGGGTAGTAAAAATATTTTCCCTGCTCAATGACAAAGGTAAACGTTATTCAAGTTACATATATAGTCAAGCCGATTTAGATACTACCAGAGATCTGCTAAAAGAAAAAAATACTTTTAAAGAATCAGATTTTTTTGGATTAGGAAACATGTATTTCGAAAGAGTTGCAAATACATCAAATACGGATGACTCTACTTTTATTCTCAAAGAAATGAAAAAATTAAATTATGCCAATGCATTTGATCCGAAAGTTCATGATCAAGCTTTTGAATTAATTAAACAGTTGCCCACATTTCCTGCTTACATTATTTACGAAGATGAAGCAAAAGCACTTTTGAAGAAATATTTCGAAACAATAGATAGGAAGTTTGAATCTCCTTTTGATAAAAAGAGGGAAATAAAAAATGTTCTAAAGAAACTCTCGATGTATGCAGTCTCAGTCCCAGAAAAATATGCCTTTGACAAAAGCAGATATTATGTAATCTCAGATGAACAGCAAGATTTTTTATATGACCAAGACACAGGTATTGAGTATGAGTCGAATAAAGGAATATTTACTTAATTCCTCTTTGTCATTGCTTAATAATTCCAACCAATCTGGGAAAAGGGAATTGAAGAAATAGGGAACCTTATAGAATGGCAAAAAGAACGCCGAGATCATAGACCAGTCTTGACTGATCTAATTGGTGTTCCTGACCTAATCAAGTTGCAAAAATGGAACCATTGCTTACTTTTCCTTACTATAATTTTATCCTCATTTAAAAAACTTTATCATGAACACCAGGCAAGAAATTATAAAAAAAATCAACCGGATTGATGACCCGGAGCTGTTGCAGGAGATTGACAAGTGGATCGGGTCTATACTGGAAGCGTCCATTTCAGATGAATTTTCAAAAGCAGAAATCGAAGCCGTTCACGAAGGGTATAAACAGTACCGGGCCGGGGATATTGTAAGCCAGGAAAAGGCCAACCAGCTTTTTAATGAATGGCTAAAAGAGAAATAAACTGGACGTCAAGAGCTTTATCGGATCGAACAAATATCCTTGAATATTGGTACGAAAGAACCAGTTCGGTTGACTTCCCCGTAAAACTCGATAATTTGTTTTCATCAACTATCTCGTTATTTGCCAAATTACCCGAGGCAGGAATGGTTTTTGATGCAAAAAGAAATATCCACACTGGTAAAATACTACAGAATCTACTTTACTTATACAGACCGGGATGTTACGATTCTCAGTATTTGGGACACCAGAAGGTGGATATTTCGGTCAAATGGTGCCACTTGTTTCGGAGCATATAGTGCCACTTTCCACGAGTGATATTAGCGGTTAAAGTTCATGGGGTCAAGCGTTGTTTTTTACGTTGTGATTCCCCTGTAAGTTCAATACGGTGTGAA
>JBGTFX010000335.1:0-1726 GCA_041747055.1 Balneolaceae bacterium | reverse complement strand
GTAGTAAATGTGGTTAAGGATTATCCGGGAAATAAAGTCTTGATTGACCATTTTTTGGAAAATGCAATTGAGGCTGAATCGGATGCAATTTGCGATGGAGAAGATGTCTATATCATTGGAATTATGGAGCATGTAGAGCCTGCCGGAATCCATTCAGGCGACTCACATGCAGTGCTTCCTCCTTTTGATTTGAGTGCTAACGTAATGCAGCAAATTGAACAGCATACCCGCACAATAGCACTTGCCCTGCATACAGTTGGTCTTATAAACATTCAATTTGCAATTAAGAATGAGAAAGTGTTTGTTATAGAAGCCAATCCCCGTGCATCCCGCACAGTCCCGTTTATTGCCAAAGCGTATGACGAACCTTATGTAAACTACGCAACTAAAATAATGTTGAGGCATAACAAATTAAAAGATTTTAAATTTTCGCCCCGCAAGAAAGGTTATGCAATAAAAATTCCGGTATTCTCTCATAATAAATTCCCGGAAATAAATAAAGAACTCGGACCTGAAATGAAATCAACCGGGGAAGCGATTTATTTTATTGATTCCCTTCAAGATGAATTTTTTCTAAAAATACACTCTGAACGAAATCTTTATTTAAGTAAATGACCCTTTGGTATCCATATACACAAATGAATGATATTGCATCTTTTCCGATTGTAAAAAAAGGGGAGGGCGCTATTCTGTATTTAGAAGATGGACACACACTTATAGATGGTATTTCATCGTGGTGGTCAACCATTCATGGATACAATCATCCTGAACTTAATCATGTATTAATTGAACAAGCCAATAATATTTCCCATGTGATGCTGGGAGGTCTATCCCATCGTCCGGCAATTAAACTGGCTGATAAATTAGTGAAAATTACTCCGGAAGGATTAAACCATGTATTCTTTTCCGACAGTGGTTCCGTAGCCGTTGAAGTGGCTTTGAAAATGGCATTTCAATATTGGTCCAACAAGAATGTTTCGGGAAAAAATAAAATCCTTTCGTTAAATAACGGCTATCATGGTGACACGTTTAAAGCGATGGAAGTAAGCGATGATTCTGATTTCACTACGGCTTTTTCCGGGATATTAAATAGAGGTTATTTTTTAAACACTCCGGGAGGTGGTTTTTTTGCTGATTCAAAAACTATTGCTACAGATGTTGACTTGCTGGAAGAGTTATTTAAAAAACACCATCAATGTATTGCCTCTTTCATTCTTGAACCGATTATTCAATGTGCAGGAGGTTTTAAGATATATTCTCCTCTATATCTGAAAGCTGCGCGAGCGCTATGCGATAAGTATGAAGTACTTTTACTCTTCGATGAAGTAGCAACAGGTTTCGGGCGCACCGGAAAATTGTTTGCTTCAGAATATGCCGGTGTAATTCCTGATATCATGATCTTGGGTAAAGCCCTAACTGCCGGATACATTGGCCATGCCGCTACAATAGCTAATTCAAAAGTGTTTAGCAGTTTCTTGGATAAAGGATATAACAAGGCATTTATGCACGGACCAACATTTATGGGTAACCCACTTGCCTGTGCAGTTGCTTTACGGAGCATTGAAATATTTAAGCGTGAAAATTACCTGATGAAAATCAAAAATATCGAATCGATAATACAGGAAGAATTTTCATCCATACAATCAACATTTATAAAAGAAAAAAGAATACTTGGTGCAATGGGAGCAATTGAAGTATATGACAAAAAGTATTTAGAGGGATTTCA
>JBGTFX010000334.1:0-4878 GCA_041747055.1 Balneolaceae bacterium | reverse complement strand
ATAATTCCTGTTGAAAATTCTGCTGATGCTATTTTGGAGGCAGTAGATCAATGCAAACCTGATATAGTATATTGGCGCTACAATAAACACCAGTTGTACCAATCTATGAGAGGAATAAAGAAAATTGGTATTCCAGTGGTATTTGCCGTTTCGCATATTCACGATCTTAAAAAATGGGGAGCAAAAGCAGTTTCCAGAGAGAAATCATTTCTAAAACGAGCGGCCATAACTTTAATTCGTGCCGTAGAAAGTCGAAAACAGCACAGGGGGATGGATTATATAGACGGTGTTGTGGTAAACAACCAAGAGTTTTTAAAAAGAGCTGGTCAGCACCGCACAAAATTTATACGAAGCTCTGTAATTGTAGAGTCAACACCATTTATGTATGATAAGCCATTTTATATTTGGGTGTCGAGCTTGAAACCCTCAAAACGACCGGAGATTTGTTTGAGATTAGCTAAAGAAATTTCAGACCTTGATGTAGACATCCTAATGATAGGGGGCATTGTGAATGAAAACTACGACCATTTCAGTGAACTTCAAACATTACCGAAGAACGTAAAGTACCTTGGGAAAAAATCCATTGAAGAGGTGAACGGAATTATTAAGGAATCTATAGCTTTGTTACATACTGGTGAGCCTGAAGGATTTGCCAACACTTTCATGCAGGCCTGGACTTTGGGTAAACCTGTTATCAGTTACGAATATAATCCGGATTCACTGCTTAATGGCAAACAACTAGGAGTATGTACGGAGGGTAATTTTGAAGATTTTGTTTCACAGGTAAAGAAGCTTCTGATAAATTCTGGTTACAGAAAACAGCTGGCAAAGAGTACCCAACAATATGCCAAAAAAGAATTCTCTCCTGAAAAAAATGTTCGATTGTTGGAACAGTTTTTGGAAGAAATTATTGGTAAGAAGGATGAAAGACGATGAAACTAACTTATCTCTCACATGCAAAAATTCCTTCCCAAAAAGCTCACAGTGTTCATATTATGAAAATGTGCAGCGCTTTTACGGCAGAGGGTATTGATGTTGATTTAATTACAGCAAAAACCGAAAATCAGCAAATAAAAAAAAATCCATATGAATTTTACTCAGTAGACCCGGATTTTTCAATACACAATATTCGATGGTTTGCGTTTTTACCGGGCAAGTACTATCTGTTTGGTTTAATGAGCGCCTTTAAGAGTGTCGGATTGAAATCAGATGTAGTATACGGGCGATACTTGTTTGGAGTTTGGGGCGCTTGGTTGATGGGTAAGAAAGTTGTTTATGAAGCCCATAGTGATTTGTTCAATCGGGATAAACTTCATTATAAAATGGTATCTCAATTGATTCGATCATCAAATTGCAAAGGAATTATTGTAATTAGTAAAGCACTGAGAAAAGCATGGATTGATCAATTTCCCGATGTGAACAAGAAAATTTTTGTCGCATATGATGGGGCAGATTCCCCTGTGAAACCATCGGGAATTTCATTAAATAAAAGTTATACAACTGTTGCATATGCCGGGTCTATGCAGCCCGGGAAGGGAATGGAGCTAATTTCAGAACTAATTCCACTATGCACTGATATAAGATTTGTTATAGCCGGGGGAAGTGAAAATGAGGTTCAAAAGTGGAAAGAAAAAATAGGAGCTCAAACGAATGTCTGTTTCAAAGGTTTTCTACCTCATTCAGAAATATCCAATTTATTAAATGAAGCGGATATTCTGCTTGCACCGTATCAGGAGCGTGTGTATGTGGGTGAAGATATTTCCCGATGGATGTCACCGCTGAAGATTTTTGAATATATGGCGGCTAAACGGCCGATTATCTGTTCCGATATGCCTGTACTGCGAGAGGTGCTGGAAGATGGTAGAAATGCTCTTTTGGTACCGGGTGATAAGCCTGCAAAATGGAAAGAGGCAATAGAGGAGTTAAAAAAAAATCAAGATAAAGCAGATGAACTGGCGACAAACGCTTACGAAGATTTTATTGACAGGTACACCTGGAAAAAAAGGGCTCGTAAAATTTTGGAGTTTATTTCTTGAATTTAGCCAATTCACATATCAAAAATTTAATAGTTGTGGGAGGAGTGGGCTTTCTCCTGTTCTTTTTCCTGTATGGGGTCAATTTTACATTTCTACCGTTGTTTACTTCTCAACTCATAGCTTTTGGCATTCTTGCAGGCTTTGTTATTCTGTTCTTTGAAAAAAAGGATTTGTATTTACAAATCGATGAAAGCATACATGTTGTATTTTCTCTCTGGGTACTTCTGTTTTTTTGGGTTCTAATTTTGTCCGTTACTAACGTATTTCAGGATGTTGGCTTGCTGGTAAATGTTTTCCTCCTCTTTTTTCAGGTATTCATAGGCAGTCTTTTTTTTGCACTCTGGTTTTATAAAAAAAAGTTCTCATTTAGAGCTGTCATGCGGTTTATTCAGGTGCTGATTGTTATCCAGGGTGTTTTTATCATCATCTACTTTTTTAGTATGGATTTTAAATTGTTTACTCTGAAATTCATTCCTGAAGGTGGAAACCTGCCCGCTCTCCATCCATACCGTTCCCGTGGGCTGACGCATGGAGCAGGAGCAACATTGGCGGCTTTTCAGGGTACCGGCATGCTGATAACAGCTTATCTGATTGTAAAAGCACAAAGCTGGAAATGGACTTTATTTGACGTTTTTTCACTTGGAATACTTGCTGCTTCCGTGATGTTGACCGGACGCACAGGCTTTATTGTGCTGCCGTTTATTATTGGGTACGCGTTAATTTATACAGTATACAAAAGCCGAATTTCGCGTAAATTGCTCACCTCTGTTTTGTTAATTCCGGCCATAATTTTTGGTGGCTTTTTGATGATGGAAACTTACTATACTCAACTATTTGGAGGGAGTGATGTTTTTAACGCCCTTACCCGCTGGGCATTTGGTGAGTTTGCAGATCTGTTTACAAGTGGGGAATCAAGAACCGTAAACGTACTTTTTGATGATCACCTTTTTTTTCCCGATGAACCGCTGCTGCTCTTAATTGGAGATCCGACCACATTTTCACTCTACAGGATTCCCTCTGACATAGGGCTGGTACGCCGACTCTTTGGGACCGGGCTGATTGGAGTTGCCTTAATTTATATGCTCGTGGGATTTATTTGCTATTATTCCTTTAAAAAAGCTACTGAACTGCCGGAAAAACTGTTTATTCTTGTTTTTGCAATTTGGATGTTCATTCTCGAAATGAAAGAGCCGTTTGTGACAGATTTTCGTTTTGCATCGCTTTATATGATTATTTTCTGTTTTCTTTGCATTGCTCCGATTCAGAAATTTAATTTGATAAGACTAAAAAAAATGGAACAAGAAGAGAGTAAAACCTAATAATAATAAGTTTATTTTTTTGTAGAACTACCGGCTCAGATCAAACCGGCTGATGAAATAAAATAAAAAAATGCTATCCATTAAAATGTAGCACAGGGTAATGAAGCTCCTGAAATCCAGAGAACCGACACCTTTTTATTTTGCCAAAGTTATCTTAATCACCTGGGAATCTCTTGAGCTAGAAAAGCGGATAATATACATGCCCGATGGCAATCCTTTCGCACTCCAAGGCATTTCGTAGTCTCCCGGATGTAGCTTTCGATCCAAAAGAAGAGCTACTCGCTGTCCGATGACGTTATAGATTTCAAGTGTGTACCTATCTATTATATCAACAGAAATTTGGAGGTTGGTTCGGTTGTTGAATGGATTGGGATAATTTGGATGTAAGAATAACCCATTGGACCGATGATTCACATTACCGAACGAAAATGTACTTATACCTTCCGCACCTCCTGAATGGGAAAAAATATCAGTTATCCAACGGCCTGATTCATCCTTGTATGGATGTGTACCATTTAAAAACTCTTCAATGTTTGTGTATCCGTTATTATTAAAATCTGCATTGGCCTCCTCGGGGTTACTCAGATCTATGTTGAAATTCAATTGCCAAGCTTTACCAGGATCTATTTCTCGGTGCACTTCTTTTTTATTTACCCAACCAAGTACTTCCGATGGATTCGAAATTAAGGTACCGGTTTCGTTTTCCACGTCATATAAAATTCTATTGTCAATCTGGTCTCTTACCGGCAGATATGCTCCGGCTGTAGGAAGTAATTTTTCTAAAAGATCATTTGCCGGAAAAGTGCTGGTTTTAACAATAGAGAATTCGGTAAAAGAACGAATGCTATTTGAGTAGGGAGTGCGATCTTCCTGGTCAATAACCATAGCCCAATTATCATCATTAACTGAATCGGGTCGACCTTCGGAAATATTACCCTCAATAAACAGTTTTCCATTAAACATTCTTGATTTCGATGTTCTTCGGATTTCAACTTCTGCATCATATCGACTGTTAAAACCGGGTTTGATATAATTATGAACAAAATTTGTTGTTTGTTCTTTGCCGGCAGCATTTTGAAAATGAGCAACACGTTGCCCCGCATTGTAAATTATGTTATTACGGAAATCGAGATGACCATTGGCATTCATATAAGGATGGCGCTCATAATTATGTGCAAACAGGTTTCGCAGTATAGAAATATTTGTTGATTTTGAGCCTATTAACAGGCCTTGTCCGGGATAAGGGTACTGTTCGTGCTCCGGGAAAAAGTGCAGAGGTTCACTAATGATGGAATTTTGAATCGTGATGTCCCGGCTAGAATACCAAATCCCAATATTTTCATCCGTTGCCCAGCTAAAAGAGCAGTGGTCGAGAATTATGTTGTATACCTCTTCAGAATCTTTCTTGCCTATATCAACTGCGTCCATACTGTTCCAGTCGGTTCCATCCGGGCGACGCTTGTTATAATTTCCCGGCCTGAACCGTATAAACCGAATGATTACATCATGGGTTTGAATTGCCA
>JBGTFX010000333.1:0-6465 GCA_041747055.1 Balneolaceae bacterium | reverse complement strand
TTTTTCATTTGATAAATGTTTCTTGTTGAGAATAAGTAACTTTACAATCTCATTAAGAATTTTTTCATCTGTTTTTCATTAAAAAATTCCAATTGGTGTTGCTATATTAAATCATCTTTATTGGTGAGTATTTAATCAATTAAATCTAAGACAGTTTTATTATGCCTGATAGTTTTCCATCAATGCGATTTTTTAGCCGTAAATTAATTAAGCCTACCGACCTCAACGCTCACGGCACTCTTTTTGGAGGATCTGTATTAGCGTGGATTGATGAAGAAGCCGCTATATATGTAACCTGTCAGCTTGGAAAAGGAAATATTGTAACCAAATTCATGTCCGAAATTGATTTTGTTAGTTCAGCCAAGCTGGGTGATATCATCGAAATTGGTATGGAAACTGTAAAGTTGGGAAAAACTTCAATTACTGTTAAATGTGTTGTCAGGCAAAAGTTTACCCACAACGTGATTATTCGAATTGATAAGATCGTATTTGTTCATATTGATGAAAATGACAAACCAACACCACACGGAATAGAAACCCCTGTAAACGAATAAGGCTATGGGCGACCCATACGTTGACAAAGAACTTGTAAGCAATCTTCTGTATAACGAAGAGAAGTACATCAGGGAATTTTCGGAAGCATCCATTGATTCATTTACCGAATTCAAAGAAAAATTTACAACATTTTTTTTAGCCGGCGATATGAACATGCTTCGGCAAACCGGCCACAAGATCAAACCGGTGGCTCAAATGTTAAATCTGGATGAATTACTGGTAATGTACAATCGTTCAAAAGAGTTGCTTGCTTCAAGCCATCCTTTAAAGGAAAAAGAAGAACTCGTTGAAAACGTAGTAGATTACTGCGATAAAATAATTCATCAATTTCAAGAAATGAAGTAGCAATTAGGGGGCTGCTAAATAAAAAAAGAGCATAATGAGCAAAGTATTAGTAACAGGCGGCACAGGTTTTATAGGGAGTCATACAACACTTGAACTTGTAAATGCAGGGTTTGATGTAGTAGTAATGGATAATCTATCAAACAGTAAATTGGAAGCTCTTAAAAGAGTAGTGTCCTTAACCGGTAAAGAAATTCCGTTTCGCCGGGTAGACCTGCTTGATATTGAAGGACTTCAGCATCTGTTTGATGAGTTTGATGTTGATTCAGTCATCCACTTTGCCGGTTTAAAAGCCGTGGGTGAATCAGTTGAAAATCCTTTACTCTATTATCAAAATAATGTGATTGGCACACTGAATCTTTGCCAGGTAATGAAAGAGTTTGATGTAAAAAATATAGTTTTCAGCTCATCAGCTACCGTTTACGGTAATCCAAGTGAATCACCACTTGTTGAAGAGAGCTCTATTTCTGCAACAAATCCCTACGGTCAGACCAAGCTCACCATTGAATATATTTTACGTGACCTTCATCAATCCGATAAAAATTGGAATATTGCTTTACTTCGATATTTCAATCCCGTTGGAGCCCATGAAAGTGGTGATATCGGTGAAGATCCGTCCGGAATCCCCAATAATTTAATGCCTTTTGTTACGCAGGTTGCAGTGGGTAAATTGAAAGAACTCACAGTTTTTGGGGGTGATTATCCCACTGAAGATGGCACCGGTGTTCGCGACTATATTCATGTGGTTGATGTGGCAACAGGGCACATTAAGGCTTTGGAAAAATTAAAGGAAAATCCGGGTGTAGTCACCTATAATTTAGGTACAGGAGTTGGCTCAAGTGTGTTGGATATAATACATGCCTTTGAAAACGCGACCGGCAAACAAGTTCCTTACAAGATTTCTGACCGCAGACCCGGTGATGCCGCTGTCTGTTTTGCAAGTACAGAAAAAGCGGAAAAAGAGCTTAACTGGAAAGCAGAGAAAAATCTTATTGATATGTGCAAAGATTCCTGGAATTGGCAGAGTAAAAATCCGGATGGTTATAAAAAGCTATAGGTGATGGGAAAAGAGGCAGTCCAAAAAAGATGTGAAAAACTATTCGTAACCTTTACCTCTTACCGGACACAGATTCGGTGTCGCCAAACGAACAGAGGCAGATAAATAAGGCTGAAAGCCTGAGATAGCTCAGCCCAGAGCAGCGCTCTGGGTAAGGTAATTTCCCGGATATGGGGTGAGGCTGAAAGCCTCAAACAGATAGTCCCTCAAAATTTAATTTACCCTATTTCAGGCTTTCAGTCACCTTGTTACCTATGGCGTTGCCATAGGCTGAGTTATCTCAGGCTTTCAGCCTTTTAAATATGGATAGGAATCAGATGTAATCATGAAACCTGATTTAACATTGGGTAGTAACATTTGGCTAATGAGAAGAACCTATCCCACTCTACTCTCAGCCATCAAAAATATTACATCACGGAAAATGACTGATCGGGCTCCATTGCCAGCACAGATTCGGTCATCAATACAATAAGAGCTTTGATATCTGAGATGGATGCCGTTTCTACCGGAGAGTGCATATAGCGTATCGGAACCGAAACAAGAGCACTCGGAATTCCGGTCTGCTGAAAGAATATGCTATCAGTATCCGTTCCCGTTCGTACACTTGTGGCTTCGTGCTGAAGCTCAATTTTCTTCTTCTTTGCAACCGACTCAATTAAGGAAACGACTCCGGGATGATTCGCACCGCCATGCTGAACAGAAGGCCCTTTTCCAAGTTTGATCAGTCCGTGCTCACGGCTGTCAATTCCGGGTGAATCCGTTGCATGAGTTACATCGGTGACAATTGCAGCATCCGGCATATGACGATAACTCATCATGCGAGCACCAAATCCACCTACTTCCTCTTGTACGGAGTTTAGGGCAATCACATTTACTTTCAGATTTTTTCGTTTTGCTTTTAGGTTTTTGATAACCTGTGCAATGGCAAATCCACCGATTCTGTTATCCAGCGCTCTTGCTGTGATGATTTCATCATTTAAATATTCAACTTCATCCGTATAGGTAACGGGATCACCAATTTGAACCATTTCAAGTGCTTCCTCACGACTTTCTGCACCGATATCGATAAAAATATCTTTCCATGATGGTTGTTTTCCACCACCATTTTTTGTGTCCTGCAAATGGATGGCCGTATTCCCGGTCACTCCAGTAATTCTCCCATCTCTGCCATGGATATACACTTTCTTAGCACGGGCAATAGTTGAATCACTCCCCCCTAATTTGTTGATGTAAATAAATCCATCATCACTGATATGCTGCACAACCATTCCAATTTCATCGGCATGCGCCTCCAGCATTACAGTCATTACATCAGGGCTTGTTTCCAATTTGCCAATTGCGGAACCATATGCGTCCGCTTCCACTTTATCAGCATAGTTTGAAAGGTAGTCCATCCATACTTTTTGGCCATTTGATTCATAGCCCGTAGGACTCGGAGTGATTAATAGCTTTTCAAGAAATTCTGAAGTCTTTTTATCAAACATATTTGTTAGTTGATTTGGTGTTCATTTTTTGTGAAGATAACCAATTAAAGAGAGCAATCATGCCGCAATTAATCCTTTAATTCTTCATTTTTGGGTGTGAATTCTCTTACATTAAACCGCAACAGTTAAAACAAACTACGTACTTGTGAAATTTAATTACCAAGAGTCAGATTTTTACCACAGAGCAAATATCCCTGTTCGGTTTCGGGACTTAGATCCCCTGAATCACGTCAATAACGCCGTATACAGCTCTTATTTTGAAGAGGCCCGAATACAATTTATTCGTACCATTCCTGAGTTTAGATATTCAATGGAATCCGGTCACAGCTTCATATTGGTTCATCTTGATTTGAACTACATAAAACCGGTTATATATGGTGAGCAGATCATTGTGTGTTCTTCCATTAAGGAGATCGGTAATACAAGTGTGAAAGGCATTCAAGCTATTTTTAATAAAGAAAATGGGGAATTGAAAGCCGTAGCTGAAACCACCGGTGTTTGGTTTAACCTGAAGAGAAATCACCCGGCAAAGCTTCCTGATCTGCCAAATCTGAACGACTATTTATATCCCAAAAAAAATGGATAAAAGTACCCAGTATAAAATCTTTAATGATCCAATCCATGGGTTTATTACGGTTCCAAAAGGAATTGTTTTAAAGTTGATAGATCATCCATACGTGCAGCGACTGCGACGAATTCGTCAGCTTGGCCTAGGTTATCTCGTTTTTCCGGCAGCGGAACACTCACGTTTTTCACACGCCATCGGCGCATTGGAACTGGCACAAAGAGTGCTGAAGAATCTGCGCGAAAAAGACACGACCATTAGCGATGCGGAAGTTCGTGGTACTTTGATAGCTGTTTTACTTCATGATATTGGTCATGGTCCCCTTTCCCACACATTAGAGCACTCATTGATCCGTGATTTTAGTCATGAGAAAATGAGCCTGAAAATCATGCATAAGCTCAATGAAGAGTTTAATGGTGAATTGGACATAGCCATACAAATTTTCACCAACCAATATCCAAAGAAATTTCTACATCAGTTGATCTCCTCTCAACTCGATATTGACAGGTTGGATTATTTGAAACGAGATAGTTTCTTTACCGGAGTATCTGAAGGATCGGTTGGAATAAACCGTATTTTAAAAACAATGCGGGTGATTAAAGGCAATGTAGTTATCGAAAAGAAAGGGATTTATGCCATCGAAAACTATATTCTTTCCCGTCGGCTAATGTACATGCAGGTTTATCTTCACAAAACGGTTTTAAGTGCAGATTCCCTGCTAAAAAAAATCTTCAGCAGGGTTCAGTTCCTTCTCGCAAATGGCGAAAATATTCACACCCCATCAAAACCCCTCTCCTTTTTTATTTCTGATGCACATTCAGCAAAAAAACAGATTTCCAACATTGTAATGCAAAATTATCTGGCATTGGATGATCATGATGTATTTATCAGTATCAAATCATGGGCACAGGAAAACGATCCTATTTTGGCTGATCTCTCCAATCGATTCTTAAACCGCAATTTGTTTAAAACTACGTTTCTGGATAAAAAGAAAAATACTATATCAGAAACAGAGCTTTTAGAAAAGTCATCAAAAAAACTTAAAAAAGCCGGACTTCCCCATGATGAAAAATCGGCTTCATTTTATTACGAATTTAATAAAAGCTATAGTGAAGCATATAAGTATGAAAATGAAAGCATTTGGATACTTGAAGACAACGGACAGGCGGTTGAGTTCTCCAAAGCGGCAGATACAAAACACATCATTGCACTTACTAAACCCGTTGTTAAACCTTACGTGGTGCACCTAAATGGGGTTTTTCAGACTTAGTGCTACTTTCTGGATTTATGTAACTCGGACCTCCCCGTCCGACAAGGACCTCATGCGGCATTTGAGAGTTTTTTCAACTCTAGCTTCACATTCTGAGTTGATAAACTTTGATTTCAGGGCACAAGAGAATTTTCGATTTAAGTAACTCGGACGTCCCCGTCCGAGAATCACCACATCAAACCCGATCGTAGGTAACAAAAGAAAATTCAGGGTGATCTTCCCTCCACGTCTCCTTCCATTTCTCTCCTATATCATTTCGGTATTCAGGAAAATAGGTATCTCCCTCATACTCTTTTTTGATCTCTGTGATAATCAACTGATCAGCTTTATCAATAGTCTGCTTATAAATTTCACCACCGCCTATAATAAAGACTTTTTCTTGAAAGGAAAGGGATTCCAAAGCCGCATCAATAGAGGTAAACGTGGGGACATGATCATAATCCTTACTTCTGGATAAAACAATACATTCCCGGCCCGGCAACGGTTTTTCATTCAATTCATCAAAAACTATACGCCCCATAACCAACGGATGACCCATCGTTGTTTTCTTGAAAAACTGTAAATCTTCTTTATAGTGCCAGGGTAACTCTCCGTCTTTTCCGATTACCAAATTGGGATCATGTGCTGCAATTAAAATTAATTTCATACAGCAACGGGAAATTTGATAGACGGTTGAGGATTGTAGTTCTTCAGTTCAAAATCATCAAATGTTAGCTGATCAAGTGGTTTTTTAGCAATTATTAGAGTAGGCAGTTCCCCGGGTTTGCGGGTAATTTGCTCTTTAAGCCCTTCAATATGATTTTCGTAGATATGGGCATCAACTATGGTGTGAGCAAATGTACCGGGCTCTAGCCCTACTTCCTGTGCAATTGCCATGGTTAATGCTGAGTAACATGCCAGATTAAAAGGTATACCCAGTGCTATATCTCCTGATCGCTGAGTTAAATGGCAATTCAGCCTGCCATTCTGGACATTAAAAATGTACATAACATGGCAAGGCGGTAATCCCATTTCATCTAATAAACCGGGATGCCAAGCACTTACAACAATTCTTCTACTGTTTGGATTGGTTTTAAGCGTATCTACTGCTCGTTGTATCTGATCAAATTCCTCATAACTCCATTTTGGATCTGATTCCGTACCCTTTCCCGGATAGGTACGGCCTGATTCAGTCTTTAAATATGGAAACCGT
>JBGTFX010000332.1:0-7585 GCA_041747055.1 Balneolaceae bacterium | reverse complement strand
TTCATCCCGAACACTTTTCTTCATCGCTTCTCTGCGTTCTTCAGACGGCTTAATAAACTGCTGACGCTCTCTAAATTCGTTCAACTTTCTGGAACGCGTAACCATCTTCTTAAAACGGTTGATAGCGCGGTCAATACTTTCGTTATCTTTTACTTTTACTCCAATCATATATAAACTTTGTTTTGTAATTTGTTACAGTTGAGAAATATAGGGAGATAATTTTCAAAAATACAGTCTGAATAAATAATAATTTGTAGAAAATATCCCAATCATTAGTATTAAAACATTTACCATGCTCACAAGATTCATAAATACATTGAAAAATACGTTCAACCATCCCAGAAACGTAGTTGATCCGTTTATTCAGGAGCAGGAATCAACGTATATGCATCCGTTTAAGTTTTGTTTAATTGGAATCTTTTTCGTTGTGGCGCTTAACTCTCTTTTGATTGATTTTAAAATTGAACCGGCGCTGAGTATTGAAACAGGGGATGAGCAGTTGCAGAATGCCGCGGCCTGGATGGAAGCAACGAACATACGATTGTTAACCCAATTTCTGCCTATTGGTTTACTTTTCATTTTGGTTCCGGCTTTATCCATAGGGGGAAATTTTTTCCTGAAATCAAAAATGGATGGTTTTTACTCACACATCATTTTAAATGTCTACGCCATGGGTGTAGCAATAATAGCCCTGATCGTTTTAATACCCGTTTGGAAATTCGTAGACCTTCCGCTTACAGATACTTTTATGCATTCATCTCTGCCTGCATTTTTGGTAGCTGTGATCGTAATATGGGTTCAAAAAACATATTTCATGGCAAACTCCTTCTTAGATTGGATTCGAATTCTCTCTTCATTTGTGATAGGCTATGTTATTTTCTCCCTTTTAATAAATCTCACTGGTGGCATTCTGGGATTTATTTCCTTCTCAATTTCCCGGATTTTTGAAGCTCTTGGCTAAACTCTATTGAGCAGAAATCTTTTAGGTAATTCATAATCCAGTGCACCAATACCAAACAAAGCATAGTCATATCGAGCAGGATCAGCAGGGTTTAAAAGTTTCATTGTATTGGTAAGTTCAACCACGGATTTCCAGTTGTCTGTCCTGCGTGATAAAAGGCCATACTTTCGTGCCTGTCGAGCTACATGAACATCAAAAGGAATAAGTAGCTCAGAAGGGGAGAGAAAATCCCATATTCCTAAATCTACAGTACTATCCTTTCGGCAACACCATCTTAGATACATGTATAAACGTTTACATGTACTTCCTTTTTCAGGATCAGATACATGCTTTTTTGTACGGTTCGCTACATCAAGATGTTGACTCAGGAATTTTTCGTGAAAAACAGCGATAAATGGCCGTTCTGAGAGAAATCCTTCTTGGTAGCACTCCTTCCAGAACTGTTCAAAATCCCAATAATTCTGATAGATATTTTGAAGACAAAGGATTAAACCGTGAATATCAATGGGTTTGAAAGTGCGATGTTTAAATCCATTGAATACATTTAAATCTGATGCACTGTAATTTTGAACAAATGAAAAGGGGTTGTAATCCATTCTTTTCAGCAAATCGTCCACTTTTGCAATAACAATATCCCTTCGTCCCCAAGCCATTGTTGCAGCGAAAAAGCCTGCTATCTCAATATCTTTTTTGTCCGTAAAAGCGTGCATAAACTGTACCGGATCTTTGTGGATGTATTCCGGTTTTTCAACCTGATCATTAATTTCATCCAGATAAGGCTTCATCTGCAGGAGAGTTTTAACCGAACGGGTCCGAAGGGGAGAAGAGCTCATAATTCGCTTAGGAAAAGAGTAAGATTCTTATTTTTAAGCTCCTGTAAATTTTTTATGAGAGTTTTATTTGCATTAGGAAACGGGAATTCATCGATCGCTTCTAAAGAAACCCACTTCAGTTTTTGGCTGGATTTTGGTGTTGGTTTTCCATTATCGATTCTACACCAATATGCATGAAGGGTAATTTTAAAATGTGAGTAAGCATGCTTCAGGTTCATGAATTCATCAAACACTGAAACTTCCACGCCTAACTCTTCATCAAGTTCACGCTTTGCAGCATCTTTCAGCGATTCACCATCCTCTTTCTTTCCACCGGGAAATTCCCAAAGACCTCCAAGCATGGCATCGTTCTTCCTGAGTGAAATCAATAGCTCATTATCTTTATTTACAATCAATCCAACAGCAATTTGATAATGTGGTACTTTTGCTTTCTTTGATTTATAAGGAATTGTCTCAGTTCGTGCACTATTATAGGCAGTACATTGAACCGAAAGCGGACACTCATCACACAATGGATTTGAAGGTTTACAGACGGTAGCGCCCAGCTCCATAACTGCTTGATTAAAATCGCCTGGATTTGACCCAGGGATTAAATTATCAGCAAAATTCTGAATTTGTGCTTTTGTGCCATTTAAACGAATATCATCTGAAATTCCAAAGTATCTGCACAGAACCCGAAGTAAATTCCCATCAACCACCGCCTTTTTTTCATTGTAAGCAATGCTGCTGATAGCCGCCGCAGTATAAGGACCAATTCCTTTTAGTTTGATGAGTCCATCATAATCAGCAGGCATTACACCCTTCATCTCCTTTGAAACGGTTTTTGCGGCTTGATGCATATTTCTGGCCCTGCTGTAATAACCAAGTCCTTCCCAAACTTTAAGTACGCTTTGTTGATCAGATTCAGCTAAATCAGTAACAGTGGGAAATTTATTAATGAATCGGTTAAAGTAAGGAATGACAGTATCAACCCTTGTTTGTTGAAGCATAACTTCTGAAATCCAAATTCTGTATGGATCAGAGATGTCTCGCCAGGGCATTTCCCGCTTGTTTTTTTGATACCAATCAAGAAGAGCATTTACGGGTAAATCGGGCACTAATTATTAACCTCTAACATTGTTTCTTCATCAAAATTTTCATCTACTTCTATTACCCGAAGATCATAATTCTGGGAAGCTGCTGCTCCAAATTGATCTGTAGCAATTACCTGGAAAGAGTGGGTTCCTACCTGACGAATGGATGGTTTCCAATTAAATGCGCCTGTTTGTTCATTTAAACTGGCACCGCTTGGAAGGTCAACTCCAAGATATCGGATCAAATCAGTGTTAAATCCATCGGGGTCGAACGCCTCTATTTCCAATTGAAAATCCTCTTCGGCTACAACAGAAATTGTGCGAGAAGGGGTAAATCTGGGCGGAGCGTTAAATGGCCTTAAATCAACAGTGAATTGTGTTGATGTGCTATTTCCGCCTACTGTGGCGGCTGTAATTGTAAATTGTTGTCTACCTGTTTGATTGGCATTTGGCTGCCAGTAAAAGGTATTTCCACGAATCCGGGCATTATCAACACTGCCTTGATAGCTGAGTGAAATGTCTTCAATTTTATGGGTTGACTCCAGCTCTATTGGTAAAATGAGTGGTTTGGGAAATGGAAGCGTAACATTACCTATGCTCTTTAACTTCAGTTCTTGATTAGTTGAAGAATTATTCCTGTTTTCAGCATGACGTGAATCGACATATCTCACCGGTGAGATGGTGTTAAAATCAGACAGGTAGAAATTATTCTCAACTACTGTAAAATGGTTTCCTGCACTCACTTCCTGCTTCCATAGCTTTAACTCTCCATTCAATTCGCCAATCCATAATTTTCCGGAGGTGGTTCTTACTGTTATGTAGCCATCCCATATAGTTAATTTATGAACGGACTCTTCAACGGTTGCAAGTGTGCGGGTTTGGCCGTTGGAAATAATCGTAAATATATTTCCTCTCGCATCAGTACCAATTAATTCATCATCTGTTAGAAAGATTTTTTCGGTGGGTTGATTCAGCCTAACTCTCTCTTCGTGGCGCAATAGTGCATCGGCAGAATCACTTTGATAAATATCAATAAATCTGTTATCGCTTAATACATATAAAAGCCGATGATTATCAGTTACTAAATGCTGTACTGAACTGTTTCTGAATCGATTAGGATCTACCATTTCAGGTTGAGAATCCACATCTTCGGGCGTCTGAAGTGACAGTTTGCCAAGCCCTCTTTCACCCATTGCAATGTAGAGGTTAGTTCCAATTCGTTGGGTGGACCTGGGGACTTCAGGCAGAACGGTTGAAGAATATACTCCTAACACAGAAGTGGGTTCTATTACTGTTAAACGTCGTCCTTGTCCATATAAATATGCAAATCGGATATCTGCTTCAAGTTGGTCTCCACGTCGCTGCATTCCTGTTGATGAATAAAGGTACTGAAGTGAATCTTTGTGAACTCTGAACACAACCAATCCTTCAGATTCTGAAAGCACATACAAGTGAGAAGGTGAGCTTTCAATTTCAACAATATCTGATATTTCCATTTGATTCCGAAAATCCTGAATCCACTGTGCAGTAGCAACATCAGTGATCAACAACGGAAGAAAACATAGAACAAAAAGAGAGTAGATATTTTTCATAAAATCAGAGCCATTGGTGTTTTTTGTACCATCGTAAGGTACGTGATATACCCTCTTCGAGAGAATAATCAGGTATATAGTTTAATTCTTTTTCTGCTTTTTCGTTTGAGCAAGTCCACTCTAAAACCATTTCGTTGGCTTTTTCACGGTTAATAACGGGATATGTACCGAAAAATGATGCAGTTGTTTCAACAACTCCGGCAATTTTCTTTACCCATTCCGGCTTTAGTTTAACAGATATGCTGCTTTTGCCCAAAACGGTGGAAGAAATATCTTTAATCTCATTCCAATTGGTAATTCTATCACCACTGATGTAATAGGTATGAACTCCGGGTTTGTTTTGTTCTGAGGCTTTTAAAATCCCTTGTATAACATCATGAACATAAACCATTGAGAGTCTGGGCTCGAATCCATTTCCGACAATTGGAGTAATCCCTTTATTCATCATCTTAAATAGAGTAAAGATTTGATCTTCCCTTGGGCCATAAACAGCCGGTGGCCGAAGAATCGTTATAGACATATCTTTTGGGGCAATTCGATGGATCAATTTCTCCATTCGTTTTTTAGATTCCCCATATTTACTTACCGGGTTCATTGCATCAGATTCTTTTTTAGGGGTTCCATCACTTGGTCCGGCTGCAGCGAGGGATGAAAGGATCACGATTTTTTTTATCCCTTTTTTTTCAGCTAAACGAATAATATTCTCAGTAGCCTCAACATTTGCATGGTCATACTCTTGTTGTGTTTGAGCTTTAACAATTCCTGCCAGGTGAAAAATTACATCAACACCATCCAATGCTTCTTTAATCACGTTAATTGAATGAAGGTCACCGTCAATTTTTATGTAGTCTGAACCCTCAAGCCATTTTTCCTGATTTCGAACCAAGCATTTGATTTTATTGAAAGAATTATGTGTAATGAGCGCATCTACGAGATGGCTGCCAATAAATCCGGTTCCACCGGTGACAAAAGCGTTCATAAATTTGTATATTCGTTGGCTGTAATTTTTGTGTGCTAAAATCCCAAAGATAATAGATGAAAATATACGAAGTTGAGTATTGCTTATAAAACTATATGAACCAATTAAAAGTCGCTCTTTTCACAGGAAATTATAATCATATTAGAGACGGTGTATCGCTCACTCTTAATAGATTAGTGAAGTTCCTTTTACAAAATAATGTTGAAGTACTGGTTTTTGGACCTACCATTCAAAACCCTCCTCTAAAACATAACGGGACATTAATTTCAATTCCTTCCATAAAAATGCCCGGTCGCCCGGAGTATAGAGTTACCATGGGATTTCCTGAAGATGCTAAGAAAAAACTCAGAGATTTTAATCCGGACATCATCCATATTGCAACCCCTGATATATTAGGTTATAAAGGATTGAAATGGGCAATGGAGCAAAATATTCCGGTAGTTTCATCATTTCATACGCACTTCACAAGTTATTTTAAATATTATAAGCTCGGTTTTCTTGAACCCCTAGGATGGAAGTACCTGAAGTGGTTTTATGAAAAATGTGAACATGTATATGTTCCATCAAAATCTATGATTGATGAACTGGTAAGTAAAAAAATTGATAGTAACTTTAAAGTTTGGGCGAGAGGGGTTGAGATAGAAAATTTCAATCCCGAGTTACGTAGTGAGAACTGGCGTAAAGAAATGGGGTTTCAAAAAAATGATATCGTGGTTACCTTTGTTTCCAGATTGGTGTGGGAAAAAAATTTAAAGATGTATGCCGATGTTCTTAATGAGCTTCAAGCAGAAAACTCGAAAATTAAAGCATTAATTGTGGGTGATGGACCTGCCATGGATGAACTTAAAGAAATGATTCCAAGTGCTGCTTTTACCGGATTCTTGAAAGGAAGCCATCTATCTGTTGCCTATGCCAGTAGCGACATTTTCTTTTTTCCATCAGAATCCGAAACGTTTGGTAATGTTACTCTCGAGGCTATGTCGAGTGGACTGCCCTGTGTAGTTGCTGATGCAGCCGGCAGTAAATCGTTGATTTCTGAAGGAGAAAACGGATTCCTTGCTGATGCAAATGACATGGATTTATTTAAACTGCGAATTCAGCAGCTTGTAAAAAGTCAGGATTTAAGAAAAAATATGGGTAAAGTCTCTGCCGAGAAAGCAAAGGGGTACAGTTGGAAAGCCATTAATGAAAAACTGTTGGGCTACTACAATGAAGTTTTGCAAATAAAAAACGAAGCGTGAAAGTACTTTATATATCACATTCACACCCGCCATCTGACCAGCCTTTAGAAAATGTAGGTGGAATGCAAAATGTAAGTATTCAACTGGTCAGGGCCATTAAAAAGCGAGATGATGTTGAAATTGAATCAGTTATACAAAGAGCATCATGGAAGTATATTGGATTAAAAACTTTCTTCTTTTTAATGACACTACTTTGGAGAATCCCATTAAAAGTTCGCTCTTTTAAACCAGATGTTATTGTTTTTTCTTCCATGGTGACTGCCGGAATTCTACCATTCCTGATTAATAAATTAAAAGTGCCCTGTGTTACAATTAATCATGGCCAGGATGTAACGTTGCCAAATAAAATATATCAATGGTATTTGCCCAGTATATTTAAAAAGGTAAGTGGGGTTATTTCTGTTTCTTCAGCAACAAGACAAGCCTGTATAGAAAGAGGAATGGATCCAGAAATTGGTATAGTATTACCCAATGGGTTTGATACAGATCACAGATCACATCAGCTAAGTAAAAAAGAAGCTAGAGAATTATTAGAAATAAAGTTTAATCTTGATTTAGCAAATACCTATTTACTTCTCTCAGTCGGCAGACAAGTAAAACGAAAGGGTCATCAATGGTTTATTGAAAAAGTGATTGAAAAAATTAAAAACAATGTAATATTCCTTATCATTGGTGACGGTCCTGAAAATGGATCGATAATAGAAGCCTGTAACAAAAGTGATTCAAAAGATAAAATTATAATAGCAGGCAGGCAGCCGAGTAACATTCTTGATGCCTGTTATGGTGGGGCTGATCTTTTTGTGATGCCGAATATACCGGTGGATGGAGATATGGAAGGTTTTGGAATTGTACTTCTGGAGGCAAATAGTGCCGGTATTCCTGCGGTTGCATCTGATCTTGAAGGAA
>JBGTFX010000331.1:0-3786 GCA_041747055.1 Balneolaceae bacterium | reverse complement strand
ACAATGGTGGATGATATAGATGATGAAGGCATAAAAGCTGGAAATCTTATCATTCCTTCTTCTAACGTAATTTGGGCTGCCGGCAATGAAGGCACTTCATTGCTAAAAAAACTCGGTTTCGATACCGATAAAGCTGGACGTATAATCGTCAATAGCTCTTTATCTACAGTAGAATTCCCGGAAATATTTGTGATTGGAGATGCTGCAAATTGTACAGATGCAGATGGAAAAGTGGTTCCTGGAATTGCACCTGCAGCAATGCAAATGGGTAAATTTGTAGCAAAGAAAATAATGGGAGAATCAAAAGATAGCGGAGGGTTCGTATATAGAGATAAAGGAAATATGGCAACTATAGGCAGGGGAAAAGCTATTGCTGAAATTGGGGGATTTAAGTTTAAGGGATTTACAGCGTGGTTGCTATGGTCCTTTATACACATTTTTTTCCTTATAGGATTCAGAAACAGATTTCGGGTAATGGCAGAATGGATTTGGTATTATCTGACGTTTAAGGGCAGCTTTAGATTAATCACTGGAAGAAATAAAAATGAAAGATAGTGCCGGAAATAAATTAAAGTACCGACTTAGCTATCTTTTTCTGTAATCCATCTCATAAAGAGAATCCATAAAATCTGTTAAGTATTTATTAAATTGATCGGAATTTTCCAGGTTACTTAAATGGCCGGCGTTCTCTACTATTTTAAGCTCTGAATCTTTGATTTTATTTTGCATAAACTGTCCCTTGGATGGAGGTGTAATTTGATCTTCTTCCCCCATCATAATTAATACCGGAATATTTATTTGGGTTAAATTATCACAGGTTTCTTTCCTTTCGGCCAATGCATGAAGAGTACGATTCAGGGAGTCTACAGACATTTCATTTATCATCCTTTTTACAATTTTCACTTCTTCAGTGGCAAGTGATTTGGGTAGAAGCAGATTTTCGAGACTCTTTTCAGCATAATCTCCAACACCATTTTTTTTTATGAATTGAATATCGTCCATTCGTTTATCCCTTTCCTCATTGGTGTCCGCAGCACACTGGGTATCACATAAAATCAGGGCATCAAAACGATCCGGATGACTTTGAGCTGCATTTAGCGCGATATAACCTCCCATAGAGAGACCGCATAAAATAGCATAATTAATACCCAGGTCGTCCATTAGATTTATTAAGTCGTCTGTAAATAAATCAATGGAGAACTTATCCGGTCCTATTTCAGATTCACCATGGCCGCGGACGTCATACGTTATTACTCGGTAGTTTTTTTCAAGTGCTTCAACCTGATTACTCCACATTGATTTATTAAGGGGAAATCCATGGATAAAGAGAATCACAGGGGCATCAAGAAGGCCGTCATCCGTATAGCTGACAGAAAGCCTATTCAATGTTGTAGTGAGAGTTTTTCCCAGATTGCGCATTGATATCCTGATTTTTCATTTTACAGCAACTTTTAACTATGAATACAAAAATATGTACTTAAAAATGGATCCCTCTTATATATACTTTTTTTTAATTTACATGCTTTTGTTCCCAAAGGTCCACTTTATCCATCACATACTTTGCCGAAATTCCATGAACAAAAACTGATATAGTGATAATTAATATTGTAATGGCCCATAATTCGTCAGCCTGAGGGAAATCGGCTATATAAATGCCATACGTGAGATAGTAGAGAGAACCTATTCCGCGAATACCAAAAAAAGAAATAACCAACTTTGTAGGCCACGAAAGATCGTTGCTCACTAAAGCTATTATGCCTGTAATGGGGCGCACTAAAAAAAGCACAATTAAAGCAACCAATATCATAGGTAGTGTTAAAGGTTCAAATACACCAAAAACAATATAACCACCAATCATCAGCATCAATATTCCTTCTAAAAGTTGCTCCATTGTAACGGAGAATTGATGAACTCTTAATTGGTAATCGTGATTTGGTTGATGCTGACGGAATATACATGCGGCTACAAAGACGGAAATAAAACCGTATGAAGAAAAAAGCTCAGCAATGGAGTAGGATAAAAACACAAGTGTAACAGCAAAGACACCATCCGCAATTTTTAGCTCAGGCTCATCTGGTAATTGAAAAAGTAAAAAGGCAAGTACTTTCCCTGATATCAATCCTACCATTGCACCAATTATAATCTTATAAAGAACATCAATAATCAGCCAATCAACAAACCAATTGGAGGGGGAAAGACCCAATAAAGCAACGGCGATTGCCAAATTTGTGAATGGAAATGCCAAACCGTCATTTAGTCCGGCTTCAGTTGTTAAAGCCAAACGGGCATCCGAGTAATCGGAATTACCCGGATCCGTGGTATGAACTTCATCTGCAAGTACCGGATCTGTTGGTGCAATAACAGCTCCCAAGAGCAGAGCTGAAGCCGGGACTAAGCCTATAAACCACCATCCTACAAAGGCTGTTAAAAAGATGCAAAGTGGCATCGTGATGAATAATAGTTTTACACTAACCTGCCAGGTTCTCCAGGAAAATGGATTGTTAATTTTAAGACCGGCAGAAGCAAGTGCAATAATCACCCCTAGCTCTGTGATCCGTTTCATAATTACAGGATCATTAGTTAAAGCAGGTAACTCCCAGGGGACAGGTAAAACCGCAAGTACCATTCCGGTGAGTAAAAAAAAGATTGAGGAAGTGATGTATTTAAAGGCTTTTAACCGGGGAGTTAGAATCAAAATCATAAGTACAACACATGCAAATATCAGCATTTGTACTATATAGAAATCGAACTCAAATAATACGGGATATGAATTTTCCACACTCTCGATTTAAAACTAACTCTCTTTATTATAATCTATGAATTCACATCTATTAAAACCAAATCTTTAAATCGTTTAAAGTAATTACTATCTCTTAATTGACATAGAAATAGATACTAAGGTGACCATTCTTCAGTTAAAGATTATGCACACTTTTTAGCAGAAGAAAATCAGGAGAGGAGAATTATGGAAGAAATTAAATGGCTGATGTCACTATTAGGCGTGATATTAGTATTTGTAGTTCTCCTCGATATCATTCAAACCGTACTTCATTTGGATGTAGATGGATACATCGCAAATAAAATTTTTAAGACTATTTGGTTGTTGGATATTAAAATAGTTCGTGTGATTCCATCTTCCCGACGGAAGGTGGTGTCTATAGCAGGTCCTGCAATGATTGTCGCCACCATCGCGGTTTGGGTTAGTTTATTTATAGTAGGTTTTGCATTGATATATTGGCCTTTTATGGATCTTTTTCGATCTGCCACAGAATATGGGACGCTAACTTTTATTGATGCACTTTATTTCAGCGGCGTTACAGCTTCAGTATTAGGCTATGGAGATATAACCCCTCTTAGCGGAGTGCTTCAAATCGTATCTTTTATGCAAGCTGTTCTTGGCTTTGCTTTATTGACGGGAATTTTAACATTTCTAATAAGTATTGTTTCGGGTGTATCAGATAGAAATGCATTGGCTCTACGTATGTGGGCTGAAACGGGAAGAAGTGGGGATGGCACAAATGCAATATTGCGCTCTCTTAGGCATGAGAATATTGGAGATTTACGATTACGGCTACAAACACTTCTTGGAACAATGCATGCAATGAATCAAAAGATGCACCAGTTTCCAATTTTAGATTTATTCTATCGATCAAGAGATCCTCTGTATTCGCCTGAAGTGATGATACGCTCCATTACACAAATGACCATAACAACCAAAATTCTTTCATCTGATGAAAAATATAGGCGATTAAGAAATGTTGCCGAAGAACTTGGAGAGGTCTCTTA
>JBGTFX010000330.1:0-17655 GCA_041747055.1 Balneolaceae bacterium | reverse complement strand
ACATCTATTTTTCCTGACAGAATATCTTTTCCTTCTATATTCCCCAAAAAGTTGGGTAATTTCTGAAGCTCTTTAAAAGCTTCTCTATGCACTTCACAGCCTTTTTCGGGTTCGGAACCAATATTGAGCATTCCAATCTTTGGATCTTTTATTCCCATAATTTCTTTTGCATAAATGCTTCCCATTTTTGCAAACTGAAAATACATTTCGGGTTTTAATTCAAGATTGGCCCCGGCATCAACTAACAATCTCACGCCATTTATTGTAGGAAATATAGCTGCTATAGTAGGACGAATCACCCCTTCGAGTTTACCCAAAAAAAGTGTAGATGCCATTAATAAAGCACCGGTATTACCGGCACTTACAAATCCATTAACTGTTCCACTTTTTAGAGCTTTAATACCCAGGTTAATGGATGAGTTGGGTTTTGATTTTACAGGGGCAGAAGATGGATCATCCATGGTTACAACTTCAGGTGCATCCAGGATATTAACACGATTTCGATCGTAAGAGTATTTTTCCAACTCTTTTTCGATTAGATCAACCGGCCCAACGAACAATATTTCCAGGGAATTATTTTCCTCCAAAGCCATGACTCCCCCTGAAACAGGATTTTCAGGGAAATGGTCTCCTCCTACTGCATCAACTGCAATTACCATAAAAAGATGTTATTTATTTTGAGATATTCAGAACTTGTCGCCCACGGTAGTGTCCGCACTCCATGCAAACGTGATGGTAGCGGTGCATTGCACCACAGTTTGAACATTCTGCGAGAGTGACATCATTTAAGCTTAAGTGTGCTCGTCGTTTATTTTTGCGAGCTTTGGATGTCTTTCGTTTTGGGTGTGCCATCTAATTATTTTTCTTTTAAATATTTACTTTAGTTTTTTTAATTCTTCCCATCTTGGATCAATGGAATCAGAATCTTCTTTTGTATCACCAAATTTCTTAGTCTCGTACTCAGTTGGAACTCCTTCTTCGTTTAAAAAATCAGGGTGAATTTTCCGTGTTGGAACCCCCAATAAAATTGTATCCCGAACCTCTTTATCAATATCTAAAACCAGGTTGTTTGTCGGAATCCGGCGAACTGCGCTTTCTGCAGTTTCAGACTCCTCTACATCGCCCGGCTCAAAAATTATATCAAAAGATCCGGTTGAATTTAAATCAAACGGCTTCAGGCTCCTGTCACAGATCAACTCCATTGTTGAAGTTACTGTAAAAGAGCATTTTATAAAGTGGTCTGTCTTGTAAAATGACACATCAACGGATGCTTCCTGAAGGTTCATTTCCTCATCAAAATCAAAGTAATCCTTTGGTAGTTCGACATGCTTTTCACTTGTCCCTTCCGGTAATTCCTGAATTTTGAATGTAAGTTTTGACGATTCCACAATAGCCACTAAAAATAGGAAGTTATCTTTTGTAAAGCAATTTAGTTAAACAAACCAAACAACCGTTGTTCTACCAATTCTATAACCTTACCCAAATCCTCTTTATTATTCACAAAATCAAGATTATCGGTATCAATTATTAACTTTTCGTGCTCGTATCGGTCAATCCAGTCTTCGTAAAGTTTATTTAATCTTTCGAGATAATCAATCCGAATAGTGTTTTCGTATTCCCTGCCCCGCTGTTGAATTTGCCGTACAAGTGTAGGTACCTGTGCGCGCAAATAAATGAGCAGATCAGGTGGGCGCAGATAGGAGTTCATTTCATGAAAAAGAGTACTGTAATTTTTAAAATCACGGTCACTCATTAAATTCATGTCATGCAGGTTTTTTGCGAATATCTCTACATCCTCATAGATCGTTCGATCCTGTATTATGCTTGTCTCCGAAGACAACATTATTTTTTGATGACGAAATCTACTCGATAAAAAATAGATTTGAAGATTAAAGCTCCATCGCCTCATGTCTTCATAAAAATCAGAAAGATAGGGGTTATCATCTACAGATTCGTAATAGGCTGTCCAGTCAAAATTCTGCCCTAACAAATCTGTTAAAGAGGATTTACCTGCACCTATATTACCCGCAATGGCAACATATTTATGTTTGTTTTCTGAGCTTTCTTTCATCTTATTTTCCTAAGAGACGGTACATTGCTTTTTTATAATTTTCAACACCCGGCTGATTAAAAGGATTTACCCCAAGCATGTAAACATAAACAGCAGTAAAAAGCTCATAAAAATAAATTAGCCTTCCAATTTGTTGCTCATTTAAATTGTCAATGGAAATCTTCACTACCGGCACTCCTCCTTCTATATGTGCCTGGCATGTTCCTTCAAGGGCACTTCTATTAATTTCATGTATTGATCTTCCGGTAAGATAATCCAGTTGATCTACATCATTACGTGCTTTTACAAGAGTGAGATCGGAAAATGGCTTTTCCACAACAAGCATTGTCTCCATCATATTTCGCTGGCCCTGCTGAATCATTTGGCCAATGCTGTGAAGATCGGTAGAATAAGAAGCCGTTGCCGGAAACAACCCTTTTCCTTCTTTTCCTTCACTCTCCCCAAGAAGCTGCTGTGTCCAACCACAAAAGCTGGAAAGTTCCGGTTCAAATGAACTAATTACATCAAGTGCATAACCTTTTTTATGCAGTTTAAAACGTAGTGCAGCATAATCAAGTAATCCATTGGGATCTGATTCATGGGTTTTATACTCTGCAACTGCGCCATAAAAAAGAGTTTGAATATCAATACCCGCTACGGATACCGGGAATAACCCTACCGGTGTTAATACAGAAAATCGTCCGCCAATATCATCGGGTATTTCATATTTGTGATACCCTTCTTCTTCAATAATTTTATTAAGAACTCCCCCTTCGGGACCCGTAGTGGCGGTAATTCGTTTCTTAGCCTCATCGCCATACTGTTCATGCATCCAGCTGCGAATAGATCGAAATGCAATAGCGGTTTCAAGTGTAGTACCGGATTTGGAAATTACATTCAGGTAAACACTTTTCTCTGTGCCATCTTCTTTAGGCTTTTTCAAATACCCTAAAAGTTGTTTCAGGTAATTGCCACTCATGTTATGGCCTGCAAATAAAATCTCGGGGCCGCGAGAATCAAATGGTTTTTTCAGGGCTTCAATAATTGCCTTAGCACCTTGGTATGAACCACCAATTCCACAAATAATAAAGACATCAGCATCTTCACGAATAGATAGTGCATGCTGCTCTATTCTATCCAGTTCAGCATCATTTGGCTGATCTAAAATTCGTCGCCAGCCAAGCCACTCATTCCCCGGCCCTGACCCTTTTTTTACCTGATTTAAACCATCTTCAGCTTTTTCCTTTCCAAGCTTAAATTCTTCATCAGTTATAAAACTACGTGCACCTTCTATATCTACAACTACCATTATCTAAATTACCTTAAAGTTTTTGCCAAATCTACGAGTTCAAAATTAATGTCCTTCTTTTTACCAAATGTCATTTTTAAAGGAGTGATTTTAATCTCATTATTAACGATACCTACCATTACGTGGCTATGACCTTCCATCAATACCTTAACGGCTGCATGGCCCAGCCTGCTTGCCAACACCCGGTCTCTTGCTGTTGGGCTTCCTCCCCGCTGAACATGACCTAAAATACAAACACGCATCTCATATTGTTCAAAGTCCATTTGAAGTTTATCGGCCAGTTTTATCGCTCCACCGGTTTCGTCACCTTCAGCCACAACTACAAGACTGCTTCTTCTTTGTGCCTCAAGTACTTTATTCAGTGACCCTTTTACCTCATTAAGTTTTGTCAGTGATTCGGGCAAAAGTATTAGTTCTGCACCCCCGGAAATTCCTGTCTCAAGAGCAATAAATCCGGCATCTCTTCCCATAACCTCCACGAGGAACATTCTGTCGTGAGCATCCGCTGTATCCCGTATTTTATCTATTGCATCAACTGCAGTATTCAGGGCTGTGTCGTATCCAATAGTTTCATCTGAACCCACTAAATCGTTATCAATAGTTGCAGGAATTCCTATAACCGAAATATCATGTTCCTTTCCTAAAAGGGCTGCCCCTTGAAACGTACCATCTCCACCAATCGTCACAAGCGCGTCAATACCGGCATCTTTAATTACTTTCGCAGCTTTTGATCGCCCTTCCGGTTCCCTGAATTCTTCACAACGAGCAGATTTTAAAATAGTACCACCACGCTGAATAATATTAGACACATCAGAAGTACCTAATTTTTTGTAATTACCTTCAATTAATCCCTTATATCCATGTCTAAAAGCTATTACTTCCAGTCCGACCGAATGAGCTGTACGAACGACTGCTCTAATGGCAGCATTCATCCCCGGAGCATCTCCACCACTTGTAAGAACACCTATTGTTTTCAATTGATTTATGATATTTTAAATTCGAATTTAGAATAAGCTGTTAAACTAAGTACACATTCGTCATTGCGCAACTATTTAATCTCTATTATCCTTATTTTCATCTAAATCTTTGCCAATAAATATTAATTATGGCCGAACAGGCAATCAGTATATCGAAACAGTCTATTACAAAACAGTTATCTCTGGATGAAATCACCCAACCGGTGAAAAGTCATCTGCAAACATTTAGAACATTTTTCAAAAAAGAAATTGATACAGATGTCTTTTTATTAAATCAGATTATAGACTATCTGCTGCGTCAAAAAGGAAAAGAGATTCGCCCTACCCTTGTCTTTATGACGGCAAGAATGTTTGGGGAAATTGATAGAAAAAGTTACGTAGCAGCGACTATGATTGAATTGCTGCATACCGCTACTCTAATTCATGATGATGTAGTTGATGAAGCTGATAAACGGCGGGGATTCTTAAGCATCAATGTTCTTTGGAAAAATAAAGCCGGTGTGCTATTGGGTGATTTCCTGCTTTCAAAAGGCTTACTCATTGCCTTGGAAAATGAGGAGTACGAGCTTCTTCAAATACTTTCGAATGCAGTGAAAGAGATGAGCGAAGGGGAATTGCGTCAATTAAAAACATCCAAGCTCTTTAATATGACCGAAGAGCGATATTTCCAGATCATATCGGAAAAAACTGCAAGTTTAATTGCCGCATGCTGTCAATGTGGGGCAACGGCCACTTGTGATGATGAAAACGTGATCAAAAAGATGCGGGGGATCGGGTTAAATATTGGTATCGCCTTTCAAATAAAAGACGATTTATTTGATTATGGGCTTGATGATGTGGGCAAACCAAAACGAAATGATATTCAGGAACGAAAAGTTACCCTGCCCTTAATTAAAGCGCTGCAGAAAGCTCCGAAACTTGAAGCATTGAATATTCGGCGGCTGATGAAAAAACGAAAAAAACGAAAAAAAGACGTAGATTATATTGTCTCTTTTGTCCACAAATACAACGGACTTGAGGATGCAGAGATGACCATGATCTCCTATGCAGAATTGGCCCTTCATGAGTTAAAGAGTCTGCCCATCATAAAAGGGTACGAAGATTTCGAAGCACTCATTTATTTCATTATAAATCGCCGAAAATAGATTGAAGCATCTGTTTATATCAGTTCGATTGACAAACATTTTGGTTCAATACAAATTGCTGGATACATAGAAAGAAATATAAACAACCTGACAGGGTACGAAGCGGAGCGCAGTTCCTGTCTGCGTTGTTGGATTCTTGGAAAGACCTCCAAGGTTTCAAAAAACCTTGGAGGTCTGCCGACGCTGACAGGAACCCGTAAAAAACACGGGTACGCTGACAGGTCATTTTTAACAATCGAATTCAGGATATTATATATACATGAAGCATCTGTTTATTTCTGATGTCCACCTTGGTGCTTTTAAGCCCCATGTAAATGAAGAAATTGAGGACGATCTCTGCCGGCTGATCGACCATTGCAAAGAAGAGAAAATTCATATTCATATACTGGGCGATCTGTTTGATTATTGGATGGAGTACCCTAATTCACAGCCCTCTGTTGGGAAAAAAGCCTTATCGATCCTATCATCATATAATAGAGTCGAACCCATCACATATATTACCGGAAATCACGACAACTGGACATTCGGCTACTTCAAAGAGCTTGGATTTAATGTTGAGGAAGATTTTCGTAACCTTACCATTGAGGGCAAAAACTTTTTTCTTCATCATGGTGACGGAATGAGTGAAAAACGTTTTGAATTACCGCGCCCTTTTTTCCATCGGGTACTGCGTAACAGATTTTTCATCAAACTTTATCAATTCATATTTCCACCAAAATTGGGACTTAGAATTATGAAGTGGTTTTCTGACTTCAATAGAAAACGGTCTTTTGAAGATCCTGATCCGTTAAACAGGTGGGCAGAGGGCATGTTGATGAATCATCCTGTAGATGTGGTAATCTGTGGTCATGATCATATACCGCGAATGGAAACCTTTTCCTTTGGAACCTATATAAATCTCGGTACCTTTTTTAAACACCGAACCGTAGCTTTGTATACCAACTCGCAATGTAAGCTCGTTACGTGGGATGGTACTGCAAAAGCATTTAAACCATTTATTGATGACAAAACAGCTAAAGAATGAGTGATAAGATGAAAGGTGTGGATATGGATCGTTATTTCAATGATCCTGAATACCGAAAACAAATAATTGCAGAAAAAAAAGCAAGCAAAACGTCAGGCTCAGGCAATAGAAGTAATAAAATCTCCTCGAACACAAAAAAATATCTCGGCATCGGGTTGGCTGTCCTGATTACTATCGGAGCTATTATCGGTGGTTATACTATCTATCTGTTTCAAGGACTTCCTTCAATTGAAGAGCTTGAGAATCCCCAAACGGCTGTCGCATCTGTTGTGAAAAGTCGTGATGGTGTCATTCTTGACAGATATTTTGTTGAAAACAGGACGTACGTTCCTATCGAAAGGATTTCGCCTAACATTGTAAATGCACTCATTGCCACGGAAGATCACCGGTTTTTTACACATTGGGGAATAGATGCGGAACGATTAGTTGGCCTTCCTTACTATTGGATTCGCGGACAGTTTCAGGGTGGATCAACAATCAGTCAGCAGCTGGCACGTAATCTTTACAGAAATATCGGAAGAGAGGTCTCTGTTCGCCGAAAATTACGAGAGATGATTACCGCCGTTCAGATAGAGAAGAATTACACCAAAACTGAAATTGTGGAGATGTACCTGAACACTGTGGAGTTCGCAAATAGTACATTTGGAATTGAATCTGCATCGCAAACCCATTTTGCCAAGCCGGCAAATGATATTACTGTATCTGAAGCCGCTATGCTGATTGGAATGCTTCAGGCGACTCATGCTTATAATCCACGACTATTTCCCGAACGGTCTAAGCAGAGACGAAATGTGGTATTAGGTCAAATGCTGAGAAGGAATTTTATCGACCATGAGATTTATCAAAACCTGCAGCAAGAAGATGTTGTTTTAAATTATCAACCCCCATCCAGGTCCGGACGGGAAAGCCGTTATTTTGGTGAGTATGTCCGGCAAAGAGTAATTGAATGGACCAGGGAAAATGGATACGATCTGTATTCTGATGGACTCACCATTTACACCACAATTGATTCCCGCCTACAACGCCATGCCGAGCGAGCTGTAAAAGAAAAAATCGATGAATTTCAGCCAATCTTTGAGCAGGAATGGACAAGTAGAGGCGGCGGATATATGGACAAGCTTTGGGAAGAATTCCCAAATTTTCTTAATAGTTTTATCCGCCAAACCGATCGCTATAAAAATGGGTTTTCCAAATTTAACACGAATCAGGAATCCGTTGTTTTCGAAATTCTAAAGGCTGATACGGCTTTTGTCGACTCCGTAAAAATAGCCGGTACACGTCTTCAGGGAAGTTTTGTGGCCATTGAACCAAATACAGGTAATGTTCTTGCGTGGGTTGGAGGCACTGATTACGGGAAACAACAGTTCGACCACGTTCACCAATCACGCCGCCAGGCAGGCTCAACCTTTAAACCTTTTGTATATGCCGTTGCGATTGATAACGGATACATGCCTTATCACAAATTTTCAAAATACCCGGTAAGTTTTGTAGATCGTGCCGGAAATCGCTGGAGCCCTAAGGACAGATCAATTCCAACCGGACCGGAAATGATTCCTCTAAGAGCAGGTTTAGCAAGAAGTTTAAACAACGTTACCGTTCGGTTACTCCCCGAAATTGCAGGGGCACCCGGAACAAACCAGCTTCATGAATTAGATTCTGCTGCACGCAAAATTAAGGAGATGGCTTCTAATTTAGGGATCGATATGAGCCGGGAACCAGCTTATCCATCAATTGCATTAGGCACTGCAAAAGTTACATTACTGGAATTAGTAAGTGCATACACAACATTTGCCAATCAAGGTGTACATATCGATCCGATTGCCGTTACCCGAATAGAAGATAAAGAAGGAAATGTGTTACAGGAATATCATCCCGAGTACAGTTCGGAATCCATTAGTCCCGAAACTGCCTACCTTATGATTGATATGATGAGAGGTGTAATTAGAGGTGGTGACGGGTATAGTGGAACCGGCGTACGAATTTCTAGTCCGGCTTACTATGGCATCACACAAGACATTGCAGGTAAAACAGGAACTACGGACAATAGTTCAGATAACTGGTTTGTGGCAATGACCCCTCACCTGGTTATGGGATCATGGGTTGGTGGTGAAGACAATAGAGTACGTTTTCCAACTAATTTACCCTCCAGTATTGGTCAGGGTGCCCGAACGGCTCTTCCCATTGTAGGCACATTTATGAACTATGTTATTGCCGATGAAAATGCCCCCTGGAGTTATGATGGATTTACCCCTCCACCGGGATTCATCATGCCCGAAGACCCTCAAAGCGGACGGGAATCAGGAGACGAACGAAGAGGAAGAATTGGGTGGTAGATTTTGGAAATATTTTCTGCCAATCATAATCCTTTTCTTCGCAAATTGTGGCGGATCAAACAGCACAGAATATAATGCACAAGTAATCATTGATATATGTGGCAATGCATTTCCTGCTGCTGCATTTAATTTAGGGGAGCGTGAACATCTCTTTTCAAATCCCGGTCTATTTTTGGGCCAACCAATAGATTATTTTTCTGAAGTACTTACAGTTGTAGAGCAAGCCACCATCAAAAAACGGTTTATTGCAGGCTTTCAAGATTTGGACGCAGAGAATCAAAAACAGTCGACCGAACAATTTCAACGATGGTGCGAGAGCAATAAATTCATCAAACAATTAAATGAGAATCTCAGCTCAGAAGAATCATTTTTTCATTTATCCCGGTATCCTGCTCTCACCCCGATTTTCAATCAAATTCTACCCGAACGATCCAGGTCTGCAAACAATGTTTTCTCCCTTGAAGATTTTGCAACACTCTCAAGCGCAGAGTTTCATGATATGCATCAGCAGTTTTTAAAGATAATTTCTAATCTTCCCCGTCACGAATTTGAAGCCGCCAAAGAGGGTGTTGAGCATGCAATATCAAATGCTGATAAGTCGTAATAGAAGAAACGATTTAGCGCTATTTATCGGAGGTTTAAATTTTCTTGAAAAAACGTTCCAAATTGGTGGCAAAACCTCCTATATTTGAGCCTTATAAACGTTGACTTTTCGATGAATGGGCGGTAGTTTGCCAGCAAATTTTAACGATCGAATTCCATGCTTGAACAATATTTTCCAATTTTTATACTCCTGGGTGTAGCTTTCGTTTTAGCTATACTTTTGATGTCTTTATCACGATTACTAGGTCCTTACCGACCCAACAAAACGAAATTAAATCCCTACGAAAGTGGTATGGATCCTGTAGGGCAGGCTAAAGAACGTTACTCTATTGCCTTCTACTTAATTGCAATGGAATTCATCGTATTCGATCTTGAAGTAGTTTTTTTATATCCATGGGCAGTAGGATTTATGAATCATGGAACCGGAACGTTTGTTGCCATGGTAGTATTTATTGTAATACTGTTCATTGGGTTGATTTACACTCTTAAGAAAGGAACTCTCGATTGGGACATGAAGAAATTTAAATTAGAAGCAACAAAGGTTTAATTATGGGTTTAGAAAGTGCACTTGGAGAAGGATATTTAACAACAAAGGTTGATTCTATGGTAAACTGGGCCCGTGCAAATGCTGCATGGCCAATGCCTATGGGACTCGCCTGCTGCGCTATTGAGATGATGGCTTTTGCAGGACCTAAATATGATGCGGCAAGATTTGGTTCTGAGGTAATGAGGTTTTCACCCCGCCAAAGCGATGTGATGATCGTTGCCGGATGGTGTACCTATAAAATGTCTCACGCGATTCGCAGAATCTGGGATCAGATGCCAGACCCAAAATGGTGTATTGCAATGGGTGCATGTGCATCCACAGGCGGTATGCACAGATGCTACGGTGTGGTACAGGGGGTTGATAACTTTCTTCCGGTTGACACCTATATTTCCGGCTGCCCTCCCCGTCCCGATGCTGTTCTGCATGCCCTGATGAAAATTCAGGACAAGATCAAAACTGAACACTCCGTAATGCTTGATACCTAATCATGAGTTTAGAATTATCAGAACCCCTACAAAAAGTTGTTGATTCACTATCTGAAAAATTTTCAGACCAATTAATTGAAGTGTATCAATCATCCGGTGATACATTTGTTCGCATCGAAAGCAGTGCTCTTATTGAAGTATGCACTTTTCTTAAGAATGAATGTGGCTTTATCTACCTGAGTGATATAATAGGTACAGATCGATATACATCCGATGAACGATTCGAAGTTATTTACAACCTTCTTTCGTTTAAAGAACAGGCCCGCATTTTTCTAAAGGTCTGGTGTGATGAAGAAAACCCGGAATTGGAATCTGTTACTAAAATTTGGCCCGGAGCCAATTGGAACGAGCGTGAAGTTTTTGATATGTACGGCGTTCGATTTAAAAATCATCCCGACTTCAGACGAATATTTTTACCGGAAGATTTCGACTACTTCCCCCTTCGCAAAGAATTTCCTCTTTTAGGAATTCCCGGTTCTATCGAGTTACCCAACACAACACCAGATACAGACTAAGAAACGATTTATGAAATTATCTGATATTCAATCAAAGGTAGAATCGACGTTCTTTAAGGAGCATCAAAAAGCACTCTACCAAAGTCTGGAAGACAAGCATACCACCATCGAAGCAATGGATGATGGTGACCCGCTTACTGCAAAAATGATTCTTAATATGGGGCCTCAGCATCCCGCCACTCACGGTGTGTTGCGTTTGGTTTTACAGCTTGACGGTGAAACTATTGAAAAGGTAAAGCTTGATATTGGATATCTGCACAGAGGTGTTGAAAAAATTGCTGAAAACAAGACCTACCAGGAATTCATGCCCTATACCGATCGCATGGATTATCTGTCCCCTTACAGTAATAACGTAGCTTTGTGTACAGCGGTAGAAAAAATTGCAAGTGTTGAAGTTCCCGAACGAGCTCACTACATCAGAATGATTGGTTGTGAACTCGCTCGAATTTCATCTCACCTTCTGTGGCTCGGAACCATGGTAATGGACGCCGGGGCTATATCTTTCTTTATATGGACATTTAAAGAGCGAGAGAAAATCTATGATATCATGGATCAAATCGCAGGACACAGATTTACGGTTTCCCATGCACGAGTGGGTGGTGTTGCCAATGACCTGACAGATGATGCTACAGCAATCATCAAAGAGTTCACAGCAAACTTTCCAAAAGAACTGAAAGACTATCACAAATTGCTCGATAGAAACCGACTATTCTTTGACAGAAATGAAGCCGTTGGTGTTCTAAAAACAGAAGATGCCCTCGGAATTGGAGCAACGGGTCCTGTACTTCGTGCTTGTGGCTATGCATACGATATCAGGAAGTTTTCGCCGTATGCAAGATATAACGAAGTAGATTTTGAAGTTCCTACTCGATTGGAAGGCGATAATCTTGCACGATATTTTGTTCGAATGGAAGAAATGAGTGAAAGCATTAGAATTATTCAGCAGTGCCTCGACAAAATGCCAAAAGGCCCGGTTAGAACAGACAATGCCAAGCAGGCTTATCCATCCAAAGATGAAGTGTATTACTCTATGGAAGGAATGATTCACGACTTTATGATGACCGACACCGGGATTTGTCCGCCTGAAGGTGCAGAAGCCTATCATGCAGTAGAATCACCTAAAGGTGAACTTGGATACTTTATCCAAAGTGATGGAACCGGTCACCCCTGGAGACTAAAAGTTAACGCCCCCTCTTTTGCCAACTTACAGGTATTGGAAAATATACTCGATGGCGAAATGGTCGCAGATACCGTTGTTATAATTGGAGGAGTAGATCCTGTAATGGGAGAAGCAGATAAATAGACTTATGACTTACGAATTCACGAAAGAAGATTTAGACGAAATTGAAAAAATTAAGGCAAAGTATCCGGAAGTAATGCCGGCTACCCTTCCTGTTCTATGGGTCGCTCAAAGACGATTTGGCCATGTAGAACCGGAAGTTCAACGCCTGGTGGCAAGTACACTCGGTTTGCCCGAAGCCCATGTTCATGGTGTTGCTTCCTTTTACACCCAGTACTACAAAGAGAAAAAGGGGAAGCACGTACTCGATGTTTGTACATGCCTCAGCTGTCAGCTTTGTGGTGGATATGACATTCTTGAGCACCTTGAAAACAAATTGGGAATTAAAGCGGGCGAAACTACCGAAGACGGTATGTTTACCATCGAAGAGGTGGAATGTCTTGGGGCATGTGGCTACGCACCAATGCTTCAGGTCACTAATGATCAGTATGTAAATAACCTTACGCCTGAAAAAGTTGATAAATTGGTCGACTCTCTGAAAGAAGGTAAAACACCTGAATACGATCAAATTGGGATGCCCCTCCGAAAAGCATAAATAAATTATTATGAGCTCTGTAGATTGGAAAAATTTTAAACCTGTTTTAATTCCTGACGTTAAAGATCTTCATAAAATTGACGTTTATGAGAAAAACGGAGGGTACAAAGCATTTAAGGAAATCCTCACAGATAAGAAAAAGTGGGAAGGCCCTAAAGCTGTCGTTAATGAAGTAAAAGCAGCGAATATTCGTGGACGCGGCGGTGCCGGATTTAACGCCGGACTAAAATGGTCGTTCATGCCCCCTGCTGATGGCGGACCAAGATACCTCGCCTGTAATGGTGATGAGTCTGAACCGGGCACGTTTAAAGACAGAAAGATATTTGAATACAATCCCCACGCGTTTATCGAAGGTGCGTTGATTGCCGCTTATGCGATGGAAATCACCACTATCTACGTGTACATCCGTGGTGAATACAAGGTGTACATCGATATGATGGACAAGGCGATTCAGGATGCATATGACAAAGGATATATTGGTAAAGACATTTTTGGTTCAGGATACAGCGTCGATTTTTACACCCACTCCGGAGCCGGAGCCTATATTTGTGGTGAAGAGACATCCATGCTTGAATCTTTGGAAGGAAAACGTGGATATCCACGGGTAAAACCTCCTTTTCCTGCACAAAAAGGACTTTGGGGTCGCCCTACCACAATTAACAATATTGAAACACTGGCTCATGTGCCTAGCGTGATCAATAATGGCGCTAACTGGTTTTCGAGTATTGGTGCTGAGAATCATCCCGGTCCTATTCTTTATGGAATTTCAGGACATGTAAATCGACCCGGAGTGTATGAACTCCCTTCCGGTGTACCTGTTTTGGATTTAATCCACGAAGTTGCCGGTGGAATGAGAAATGGGAAAAAACTGAAAGCAGTGATTCCCGGCGGATCATCCACTCCTATTTTACGAGCCGATCAGCTTGATGGCATCACAATGGATAGTGAATCCCTCCGTACCGTTGGTACAATGCTTGGGACGGCCGGTATGGTTATAATGGATGAAGACACCGATATGGTAGACATGTTGTGGAGAATTGCTCACTTCTATCATCACGAATCCTGTGGACAATGCACCCCTTGCCGTGATGGAACCGGGTGGCTCGAAAAGATTCTGTTGAGAATTAAGAATGGCGAAGGCGAGATCAAAGATTTGGATCTCCTGCTTGATGTTACCACACAGATGGAAGGCCGTACAATTTGTGCTTTGGCAGATGCCGCAGCATGGCCTGTCCGGCATACCATCACTCGTTTTAGAGATGAATTTGAAGCACGGTGTAAAAAATCTGTTCACGCGGTAGCGTGAGGATTTATTATTGATTAATGATTATTGATTATTTTGGTTTTTAAACATGTATTAGATCAATCACTGTACAAATGAATGTTTAATGATGATTTACTAATGTTTCGAGCGTAACAAATAATCAATCATAAATAATAAATAATCAATTGAACAAGAATGATTTAAAATTACGAACTAAATTATTTGCCCATAGATGTGTAAAACTGTCTTTAACACTGCCCAAATCAACCTTGGGAAATCATTTAAGGAGACAGTTAATACGATGTGCTACTTCGGTTGCCGCTAATTATCGAGCAGCTTGTATAGCACATAGCAAAGCAGCTTTTGCATCAAAACTTAGTATAGTGATTGAAGAAGTTGACGAGTCTGAATTTTGGCTCCAATTTATTATTGACGAAAAACTAAAACCGAAAAAACTTATTGAACCTTTACGAGTTGAAGCATCAGAATTAACTTCTATATTCATCTCCTCAAGGAAAACAGCACAGATGAAATGATTATTGATTAATGACTATTGATTATTGTGAGCAACAAATAATCTATCATTAATCATTAATAAATAATAAATAATCAATTAAAAGATGCCTGAAGTATTTATTGACGGTACACGATTTGAATACGAAGGAGACCACCAGCTTCTTCAATTTATTCTTGATCAAGGTCTTGAAGTACCCTTTTTCTGTTATCATCCTTCTATGTCCATTCCGGCCAATTGCCGACAGTGCATGGTTAAAGTGGGTCAGCCGATTAAAGACAGGGAGTCTGGTGAATACGAGCTGGATGAAAATGGTGAACGGGTCATTCGCTGGTTTCCTAAACTTCAAACATCCTGCAATATTCAGCTTGCTGATGGCATGGTGGTTCAAACACAGGAAACCGATGAGCTTGTAAAACGAGCCCAAAAAGATACTTTAGAATTTATTTTAGCTAATCACCCACTTGACTGCCCTATTTGTGACCAGGCCGGTGAATGTCCCCTTCAGATTCAAACGTACAAATATGGTCCTGAAGGAAGTCGTTTTGAAGTGAAGAAAGTTCACAAACCCAAACGGGTACAGCTTGGCCCTCGTGTGGTGCTGGATGCCGAGCGATGCATCAACTGTACGCGATGTGTTCGTTTTACGGACGAAATTAGTAAATCACACCAGCTTACAATTGTCTCCCGTGGTGATAAAAACTATCCGATGACCGCTCCCGATCGCGAATTTGATGATCAGTACTCACTGAATACCGTTGACATTTGTCCGGTAGGAGCTCTTACATCCGCTGATTTCAGGTTTAAAGCTCGTGTTTGGGAAATGAATCAAACCCCAAGTATTGATATTTCCAACGGGAAAGGATGTAATATCGATTTGTGGACTCGCGACAACATAGTGCTTCGTATCACTCCACGATATAATGAAGATGTGAACGATCACTGGATGCCGGATAAAGGACGTGAAGCATATAAGGTTTTTAATGAAAACCGAATTTCCAGACCCATTCAAAAACTTGATGATGAGCAGATCAAATCATCCTGGAATAATGCTTTAGAAACCATTGCAGAGCAAATTGAGAATGTAGACAGCAAAGATGTTCTGTTTGTTGGGAGTCCGCATGCATCTGTTGAAGAGAATTTTGTGCTGATGCAAATGGCCAACCTTTTAGGAGTGGACGCCCCCTCTTTCACCACTGATATTGAAGAAGGTTACGGTGATGGTTTTTTGGTTTCTGATGATCACGCTCCCAATACAAATGGTTGCCGGTTATTAGGCCTTCAGGAAGAGACACCTGCACAGCTGAAGAAAAAAGTAAACGCTGCAAAAGTTGTTCTTCTTCTGAATGATAAGTTGGTTGACAGAAATGTTTTAGACTCTTCTGATCTTAACGATCGATTTGTTGCCATGTTTGCCACAAATCAATCAGAAACGACGGCTTCAGCTGATCTTGTTGTACCGATTACCACAGCTGCCGAACACGCAGCCAGTTACGTAAATGTAGATCAGCGAATTCAGCGGACCGTTGCGGCTAAAGAGACGAAATACACCAATCGCCGACTAGATATTGAGATGTCTGAAGGACGCCTGGACCGATATGGTACAAGTTTTGATAACTGGGTCAACGAAGACAACAAAGTGGACTGCATGCCATTCTGGAATTTTGCAAGCCAGCTTTCAGACAGACTTGGATTAACTATCGAATATAACACCGGACGGGAAGTGATGGACACCATTTCAGATAAAATTCCGGCCTTCAAAGGAGTGAGTTATACTTCCATAGACGAACAATCCGGAATAGTTCTTGGCACCAAAGAAGAAAACGTTAAATCATAAATTATAGGAATGGCTGAAGTTACAATCACTTCATATATAGTACTTGGTACAGCTTTATTTATGCTCCTCAACTCGGCTGCAATTGCAGTTTATGCCGAAAGAAGAGTTGCAGCATTTATTCAGAACAGGGTGGGTCCAAACCGTGTGGGTCCGCTTGGGCTTCTGCAGCCTATAGCTGATGTGGTTAAACTGCTCCTTAAAGAAGATGTAACCCCAACAAGCAGTAACCGGCTCATTCATACCATCGCTCCAGTGATTCCGGTTGTGACGGCTTTAATGACCGTTGCCGTAATTCCATTCGGTGACGGATTGTATGCTACCGATATCAATGCAGGCGTACTTTATCTTCTTGCTGTTGCTTCACTCGGTGTTTACGGAGTGACTCTTGCCGGCTGGGCATCAAACAGTAAGTATTCTCTGCTCGGTGGACTCAGAGCCGCTGCGCAAATGATTAGTTACGAACTCCCCCTCGGTATGGCTGTAGCGTCTGTAATCCTTTTTGTGGGATCTTTAAGCGTGGTTGATGTAGCCCTTGCACAGGAAAACTTTTGGTTCGTGTTTCTGAACCCTATCGGTGCGATTATTTTCATTATTGCGGCATTTGCTGAAAGTAACCGAACGCCGTTTGATCTTGTTGAAGCAGAACAGGAACTTGTTGGTGGTTTCCACACAGAGTACAGTTCCATGAAATTTGGAATGTTCTTCCTGGCTGAATACATGCACGTGGTAATTAACTCCATGTTGATTACAACCTTTTTCTTTGGAAGTTACCACCTCCCGCTTGCAGGCTTTTGGCTGCCGGAGATGTCACCCATCGCCAAGGGTATTTTGGATGTCAGTGTATTTACCGCTAAAACCGTCTTCTTCGTATTCGTGTTTATCTGGGTACGATGGACTATTCCAAGATTCAAGTTCAACCAGGTTATGAAACTGGGCTGGAGCAAATTGCTTCCGCTAAGTATTATTAACTTTATTGTGATTGCAGCGGTATTGTTTTTCTTCTTTAATAATTAATCGCCCTCAACGCCCTCACCCCAACCCTCTCCCCAGGGAGAGGGAGCAATTGGGCTAATTTGGATGGCACAAGGGTCTCCCTTGTGCCTCTGGACTTGCAACAAAAAAGTGGACAGTTGGTTAAGGGTGATCATGCTGCTTGTTTTTGTTTCAGTTGTTGTTCGGCTTGAATTGGGCTTTGGTAATCCAGTGCCGAATGCCGG